>NZ_JBTYMC010000005.1:0-64492 GCF_054880855.1 Streptomyces sp. S6
CGAGAGCGGCGGTGGCCGCCGACGCGGTGGCCACGACGATCACCGCGCGGGGGGTGACGGCGAGTGCCGGGCGGGCGGGGCCGCCGAGCCGCCGTCGTACGCAGCCCGTGCAGCCGCAGTCGCTCTCGGGATCGATCTCCTCGAACTCCGGAGTCTCCATGAGACGCCCCTCACACTCCGCCGGACATATCCAAACCTGTGCACATTCGTCAGTTTCTCAACTGTCGTCCCGGCTCGCATGTTGACGGTCCGAATGATGTACCCGCGAGGTATCACCCCGCCCCGCCGGTTCGGACGACAGTTCGGCCGGTCGGAAGCACCCTCCGTGGTCCTGTAGAGTTACGACGTCAGCAGGCGCCGCTAGCTCAGTTGGTTAGAGCAGCTGACTCTTAATCAGCGGGTCCGGGGTTCGAGTCCCTGGCGGCGCACAGACGAGAGAAGCCCTCCGAGCGATCGGGGGGCTTCTTCTTGTTCGGCGAAAGATTGCTGTTACGGCTGGCTCCGCCGGGGTAAGTGCCGCGCCAAAGAGCGGCCGAAGGGGAGCGCGCATGCAACACACCACCCGGGAAGGCCGGTTGACGGCAGCGTTGCTGGAGGCCGCCGACACCCTCACGGACGGCTTCGACACCACCGCCCATCTGCGACGCGTCTGCGGCCGGTGCGCGGAGCTGCTCACAGCTCGGGCCGTGGGCATCATGCTGTTCGACGACGCCGGGGAGACCGTCACGTCCACCGGCAGCGACCTGCCCGCACTCCTGGAGGCCCAGCGGGGCGGGGGCCCCTGCCCGGAGAGCCACCGCACCGGCCGGCCGGTACCGCCCGTCTCGCTGGACGACCCCGAAGTCGCCGCCCGCTGGCCCGAGTTCACCGCGTGCGCGCTGCGGCACCGGGTCGGTACGGTCTTCGCCGTGCCCTTACGGCGCGGCGGCGTCTCCCTCGGGGCGCTCGCCGTCTTCGACGCCGACCGGCAAGGCTCCGACGGGAGTTCGGCCTCGGTCGGGACGGCCCGGTCGCTCGCCGACGCCGCCGCGCTCGGCTTGCACAACCATCGCGTCCACGACCGGTTCCGCATCCTCTCCGGGCAGTTGCAGCACGCGCTGACGAGCCGGGTACGCATCGAGCAGGCGAAGGGGATGCTGGCCGAACGCCGGGGCATCGGCGTGGACGAGGCGTTCGACACCCTGCGCCGCTACGCCCGCCGCAACCGGCTGCCGCTCGACTCCGTCGCCCTCTCCATCGTCGAACAGGGCATGGACGGCGTGGAGTTGGGCCGCGACGAGGCGCGTCCGCCGCTCGGGCCCTCGCTCACCTGGCGGGACACCTGCGGAAGTGACGGATAGTCACCCACCGGGGACTTGGCGTCAAAAGGGCCTAGGCCCGAGGACCCCGCCCGCTCTACAGTCTTTCTCGGAACCGCCGCCTCTTCGGCTCTACAGCCTTGCGGCCCGGCTCCGTTACTCTTCTCAGACGGCCCCAGCCCCCGGCCGGAACACAACCCACCGAGGTTTCCACGAGCCTCCCGCGCCCGTCGCCGGGTTTCTCCCGCAGCCCGTGCGCGCGCGGTCGAGGACCTGCCCGGTCGGCGGTTTCGGGGGAGCGGGCCGCCGGCCGGGACAGGTGTGTTCTTCGGAGGGTCTCCGGGGCGTGCGGGGTGGCTGGGGACGAGAGGCGTGGGGCCGGGACAGGAGCGACTTCGGGGCCCGGCTCGCCGGTGACCAATTCGCCTGTTCCAGGGCCGTGTTCGTCGGCATCGGAACCCAATTCGCCGACGTCGCCGCCCTTTTCAAGGCCCTGTTCCCGTGAGGTACGCCGAGACGATCACGTTCGCCGTGTAGCTGCGGCTGACTCGGTCGAACGTGCCGCCGCAGGTGATCAGCCGCAGTTCCGCGCGATCCGACTTCCTTGTGCCGTAGGCGCGTTGGGCGTCGAAGTGGTCGCGCTGGACGACCTCGACGTCGTCCACCGTGAACTCGGCGACCTTTCCGTCGCCGCGCGTCACCCGGACCGTCTCGCCCGCCTTCACCGTACTGAGCTTGTAGAAGACGGCCGGACGGGTCTCCGTGTCGACGTGCCCCACCAGCAGCGCGGTGCCGCGGGCGCCGGGGGTGACGCCGGCCGCGTACCAGCCGACGACGCCGGCCTGGTCGTAGGGCGGGGGGTCGATCGCACCCCGGGGGTCGAGGCCGCGGGCCACCACGGGGGCCTGGACGCCGAGTTCGGGGATGTCGACGCGTTGTGGGAGAGCCGTTCCCAACGGGCTTGCGGCAGGCGGGAGTTGCCGGTCCGGTGGGCGGCCCACCGCAGCCATGTCGCCGGTTGCCGGGGACGATATGCCGTGGCGGACCTCGGTGACCTCCCGTCCCCAGAGCCAGAGTCCGAGCAGGAGGACCGCCCAGGCTACGCCGGTGAGGAGACGGCCGGAGTGGGGGTGGTCGGACACGGGTCAGTTCTTTTCCGGGGTGGGGGTGGAGGCCGGGGTGGAGGTGGGTGGAGGCGCGGGCGGAGTGTCGGAGCGGGCGCTCAGGGTCGCCGTGCCGATGCCGGTGGCGGTGCGGGCGCCGGTGCCTGCGCTCAGGGCCGCCGTGTTCCGTCTCCGCAGGACGCCCCGGAGGGCCAGGACCGCGAGGGCGGCCAGGCCGGCGAGGGTGAGGCCGGTGACGGTGTGGGCGGTGTTGGGGGCGGTGGCCTCGGGCTGGGCCAGCGTTCGGGTTCCGGGGGCGGGCCGCGCGTCCACCCTGCCCTCCGCCGCCAGCAGATCCGCCGCTCCGCCGCCGCCCGCGTGGACGGGGGCGACCGGGGTGGCGTGCGGGCTCGCGCCGGGACCGGCGACCGTGATCCGGCCCTTGATCTCGAAGTCCGCGCAGGTGATCGTCACGTCGTAGGCGCGCGGCTCGGCCGTCGAGCGGATCTTCGTCTCACCGGCGAGGGTGCCGTCCGTGCCGATCAGGCGGGCGTCCGAGACGAAAGCGTCGGACATCGCCTTCGCCGTCTTGCCGGTGCAGCCGCTGACCTTCAGGGCGACCTCGCCGCCGGCCACCGGCGTGGACGGGATCACCGAGACGCCCCGGCCTCCGTCCGCCGCGTGCGCCGCGTGCGCCGCCGGTGCGAGCAGGAGAGCGGCGGTCAGGACGCCGGTACAGAGTGTGAAGCGTGGTGAACCCATCGTGAAACCTCCAGTATCTGGAGGCTCTCTCACGGGGTCGGCTCGTGCACCCTCAGTAGGGGTGGGCTACGCCGTACGGGTGGATACCTGAGGGGGAGGAAGCGGGGCAGTTCCGGGCGCCAGGCGGGGCGGGGTGGTTGCCCAGCCCCGCTCGGCCACACCGTGCGGCAGCTCACTGCTCAGTTCGGTGTTCAGATCAACGCGACGAGGTCGGCGATCGAGTCGACGATCTCCGAGGGGCGGTACGGGAAGTCCTCCACCTGCTCGGGCTGGGTCAGCCCGGTGAGGACCAGGTACGTCCGCATGCCCGCCTCGATGCCGGCCAGGACGTCCGTGTCCATCCGGTCGCCGATCATCGCGCTGCTCTCGGAGTGCGCGCCGATCGCGTTCAGCCCGGTCCGCATCATCAGGGGGTTCGGCTTGCCCGCGAAGTACGGCTTCTTGCCGGTCGCCTTGGTGATCAGCGCGGCCACGGCGCCGGTCGCGGGGAGGGGTCCCTCTGTGGAGGGACCGGTCTCATCGGGGTTGGTGCAGATGAAACGGGCACCGTCGTTGATGAGCCGGACCGCCTTGGTCATCGCCTCGAAGGAATAGGTACGGGTCTCGCCGAGGACGACGTAGTCCGGCTCGTGGTCGGTCAGGACGTACCCGATGTCGTGCAGCGCGGTCGTCAGGCCGGCCTCGCCGATCACGTACGCGGTGCCGCCGGGCCGCTGGTCGTCCAGGAACTTCGCGGTCGCCAGCGCCGAGGTCCAGATGTTGTCGACCGGTACGTCCAGGCCCATCCGCTGAAGCCTGGCGTGCAGGTCACGGGGCGTGTAGATCGAGTTGTTCGTCAGCACCAGGAACGGCTTGCCCGACTCCCGCAGCTTCTTCAGGAACGCGTCGGCCCCCGGGATCGGGACACCCTCGTGAATCAGCACACCGTCCATGTCGGTGAGCCATGACTCGATGGGCTTGCGGTCTGCCATGTGCGGGGTCTCCTGCCGTGCCGTACGCGAACGCACCGTGAGTGCGGCGTGGGGCCAGACTAAGCACAGGTCGGATCTTGAGGGAATGGGTGGATTTTCCGGAGGTGGCCGGGGTGCGGGGAAGGGTGGGGTGAGGGGTAGGCCGCAGGGAGGGGGTACCGGAGAGGGAGGAGCCCTTGAGCCCCTACCCGTAGTACTTCCTGCGTACGACCATCAGGGCAACCCCCGCCGCGACGAGGCAGCCCGCGACCGCCGTCACCCCCGCGACGCCCGGCCGAAGCCCCGTACCGGCGAGTTCGTGAACCTCGGCGACGGGCGAACCGGTCTCGTGCGGGGAGGCGGGCGCGGTGGCGCCGGAAGCCGCCTGGACGGTGAAGCGGTACGCGTTGGACTGGCCGACCCAATCGCCGTCGTCGCCCCTCTTCTGGACGACTGCGGCGCGGGCGGTGATGTCGTTGGCGACGGCGTCGGAGGTGAGGGAGAGACGGAGCTTCACGGTGAGGGTGCGGTGGGCGGGGACGGAGAAGCCGGTGAACGCGGTGTCGAGGGGGACTCCGGCGGGGGTGCTGTCAGGGGTGTCGGCGGGAGTGCCGTTGGAGGTGCCGGCCTCGCGGGGTGTGCCGTCCTCACGGGTGCCTTGCCCGCTCCCGGTGCCTTCGCCACGGCCGGCGTCTCCGGTACCCCCCGCGTCTTCGCCGAACGGTCCCACCAGTTCGTCCGCGTCGGTCTCCTCGAACCGTACCGCGCGGGCCAGTTGACCGTCGTAGAACTCCAGTCGGGCCTGTCCCGCCTTCAACTCCCGTCGCCCGTCGACCAGTACGACCACGGGGTGTACGCCGGTGCAGTCCCGTCCGGTGGTGTTGACGAGGTCCAGGTACCAGACCCCGTACCCGCCGCCGGCCTCGTAGCTCTCAGGTCCACCCCGAAGCCTGGCGGTGAGGGGGAAGACGCGGGCGTCGGGGGCGGCGCAGGAGGGTGCCTCGGCCGCCTGCGCGGGGAGGGCGCCGGGGCCCAGGAGGAGGGCGAGGGCGGGGGTGCCCAGGAAGGCGGGGGCCAGGAGGGCGGGGCCGAGGAGGGGCCCGGCGAGTCGGCGGGCGAGGGGCGGGCGGGGTCGCATGGTCACGTGAGCCTGCCGCAAGGGGGGCCGGGTTTCCGCCGTGGCGCTCCGGTGCGAGGCCGGAGTCCATCCGTTCAGCTCATACGACGTACACATGATCGGCGTACGGGGCCGCAGAGGCGCGGAGTCCGGGGGCTCGGGCGCCCGGGGTGCGGCGGGGCGCGGGGGCGTCGTCGGAGGGGTACGTCAGCCCCGTACCCCTCCGGAGCCACACCCCTTACCCCTCAAGGCCCTACCCCCTCCCGAACACCGGCCCCAGCCACAACTGCGCCGCCCCTGCCGCGACGGCCCACGCGCCACCCCCGGCGACCCGCACCGGTACCTCCTCCCCCACCACGGCGGACACCCCTGCCACGAACTCCTCCGGCGCCTGCGCGATCCGTCGCCCGCCCAGCAGCACCTGGTCGATGTCGAGCAGCCCGACGAGGTTCGCGGCGCCCACCCCCAGCACCCGGGCCGCCTCTCCCAGGTCCCCCCGGCCGAGGGCGGCAAGGCACAGGACCTCGACGCAGCCGGACTTTCCGCAGGGACAGAGGGGGCCGTCGAGCAGAACCACCTGGTGGCCGAACTCCCCCGCCCCGGTCCGCGCGCCCCGGTGCACACGGCCGTCGACGACCAGCCCGGCGCCGAGGCCGGTACCGAGGTGGAGATAGGCGAAGGAGCCCCGCTCGCGCTCCCTGACAGACCCCGGCTCCCCCGCAGACCACCGCTTCTCGGCAGACCCCCGCCCCAGGGCAGCCCGCCTCTCCCCGGCGGAGTCTCCCTCTCCGGCGAAACCCCGTTCCGCATCAGCCCCGCCAGCCCCCGCAGCAGCCCCCTCCCCCGCGAGAGCCAGTCCGAGCGCTGCGGCATTGGTGTCCTTGTCCACCACGACCGGAACCCCCAGCTCACGCGCGAGGACATCCCGTAGGGGAAACCCCTCCCAGTCCGGAAACCCGGTGACCCGCCCCAGCACCCCGCGCGCATGGTCGAGCGGCCCCGGAAGGGCGATCCCCACCCCCAGAAGTCCTACGACCCCGCCCCCGAGCACCCCTCGCACCGTACGCACCACGCCCCCTACGACCTCGGAGGTACCCGCCCCCAGGTCCAGCGGGGTACACCTCTCGGCGACGACCCACCCGTCCAGCCGGACGAGCACCACCCTCAGCTCGTCCCGGTCGAGGTGCACCCCCACCGCGTGCCCGGCCTCGGGGACGAGCCGCAGGACGGTGCGGGGCTTGCCGCCGGTGGACGCCCGGTGCCCGGCCTCCGCAGCGAGCCCCTCCTCCCGCAGCCGTGCCGTGATCTTGCTGACGGCCTGCGGGGTGAGCCCGGTCCGCTCGGCGAGTTCGAGGCGGCTGATCCCGTCGGCGCCGGCCGTGCGCAGCAGGTCGAGCACGAGCGCGGTGTTGTGCCCGCGCAGGGCCAGGAGATTGGCGCCGGCCGCGCGGCTCACCGCGCTGTTCCCCGCCGTCCGGCTCGCCGCGCTCCCGTCCACCGGTCGGCCCGCCCTGTGAGCCCCCGTAGTACTCCCGGGGTCGTTCGTCCTGTTCACGTCTCCATTCTCGCCCGTACTTGCACTTTGGCAACAGCGTTGCGAAAGTGGACGGCATGAGTACTGGCGCTGCTGCGAACCCCCTCCGCGTGGGCCTGGTCGGCTACGGCCTCGCGGGCTCCGTCTTCCACGCCCCGTTGATCGCCGCGACGAAGGGCCTGGCCCTCGACACGGTCGTCACCTCGAATCCGGAACGCCAGGCGCAGGCGAGCGCCGAGCACCCGGGCGTCCGGATCGCGGCGACGCCGGACGAACTGTTCGCGCGGGCAGGCGAGTTGGACCTGGTGGTGATCGCCTCCCCGAACAAGACCCATGTCCCGCTGGCCACCGCCGCCCTCGACGCGGGGCTTCCGGTCGTCGTCGACAAGCCGATCGCGGGCACCGCCGAGGAGGCCCGCACGCTGGCCGCGCTCGCCGACGAACGCGGTCTGCTGCTGTCCGTCTTCCAGAACCGCCGCTGGGACAACGACTTCCTGACCCTCAGGGGGCTCCTCGCCGACGGCGCGCTGGGGGACGTCTGGCGGTTCGAGTCCCGCTTCGAGCGCTGGCGTCCACTGCCGAAGGGCGGCTGGCGCGAGTCGGGCGACCCGGCAGAGATCGGAGGTCTGCTGTACGACCTCGGCAGCCACGTCGTCGACCAGGCGCTGGTCCTCTTCGGCCCCGTGGAGTCCGTGTACGCCGAGTCCGACATCCGCCGGCCGGGCGCCGAGGCCGACGACGACACGTTCATCGCCCTGACGCACGCGAACGGCGTCCGCTCGCACCTGTTCATGACCGCGACGACCGCTCAACTGGGCCCGCGGTTCAGGGTGTTGGGGTCGAAGGCCGGGTATGTGAAGTACGGGCTCGATCCGCAGGAGGCGGCCCTGCGGGAGGGGGCGCGGCCGGGTGACGGCTGGGGCGTGGAGCCCGAGGAGCTGTGGGGGCGGATCGGCGCCGGGGAATCGCCGGTGACCGGGGGCGGCGAGGCCGTGCCGACCCTACCCGGGGACTACCCCGCCTACTACTCTGCGGTGACCGAGGCACTGGTCGGCGACGGTCCGAACCCGGTGCCCGGGATCGAGGCGGCTGCCGCCCTCGACGTCCTGGAGGCGGCCCGCCGTTCGGCACGAGAAGGATTGACGGTGACCCTGTGATGGCGACCCCCGAGATCACCCCGAGCCTGGCGGAGCTGGAGGCGCAGGAACGCCGCCTGGTCTTCCGGCAGTTCACCCATGACGACGCCTGGGCGCTGGGCTCGCTGCTGGTGGAGCTGGCCCGTGAGCGCCAGGCACCGGTGGCGATCGACATCCACCGCGCGGGGCAGCAGCTCTTCCACGCCGCCCTGCCCGGCTCGGCCCCCGACAACGACGCGTGGATCGCGCGCAAGCGCCGGGTCGTCGAGCGGTACGGGTCGGCGTCATACCTGGTGGGTATGCGGTTCAGGGTGAAGGGATCGAGCTTCGAGGAGTCCTCGCGGCTGGACCCCGACGAGTACGCGGCGCACGGCGGGTCGTTCCCGATCAACGTGGAGGGCGTCGGCGTGATCGGGGCCGTGACGGTGTCGGGGCTGCCTCAACTGGAGGACCACAGGTTCGTGGTGGAGGCGCTGGAGGAATTCCTGAACAAGGGCTGAAACGCTCTCAGCAATTCAGGGGCGCCTTCATTTCACGAGGGCGCCCTTTCCTGGAAGCCTCTTTTTCCGGGATCCGCCTCCTCACGCGTCCTTGAATTCCTGCCGCTGCCGCCCGAGCCCTTCGATCTCCAGTTCCACAACGTCCCCGGAACGCAGATAGGGCTTGGGCTCGGGCTCCCCCAGAGCCACCCCGGCGGGCGTCCCGGTATTGATGACGTCCCCGGGATAAAGGGTCATGAACTGACTCACGTACCGCACGACCTCGCCCACCGGGAAGATCTGCTCGGCCGTGGTCCCGTCCTGCTTCAGCTCGCCGTTGACCCATAGCTTGAGGGCGAGGTCCTGCGGGTCGGGGACCTCGTCGGCGGTCACCAGCCACGGCCCGAGCGGGTTGAACGTCTCGCAGTTCTTCCCCTTGTCCCAGGTCCCGCCCCGCTCGATCTGGAATTCCCGCTCCGACACGTCGTGCGCCACCGCATAACCGCCGACATGCGCGAGTCCGTCCTCGGCGGATTCCAGATAACGTGCGGTGCGCCCGATGACGACCGCCAATTCGACCTCCCAGTCCGTTTTCACGGAACCGCGCGGCACGAGAACGGTGTCATAAGGCCCTACGACAGTGTCCGCGGCCTTGAAGAAAATCACCGGCTCGGCGGGCGGTTCGGCACCGGTCTCCCGGGCGTGGTCGTGGTAGTTGAGCCCGATGCAGACGATCTTCCCGATCCGTGCGAGCGGCGGCCCGACCCGTTCCGCGCCGGCGTCGAGCGCGGGCAACTCGCCGCCGGCCAGGGCGTCCCGGACCCGGGTCAGGGCCGCGGCGTCCGCGAGGAGGGCGCCGTCGACGTCGTCCACGATCCCTGAGAGATCCCGTAGCACTCCGGCGGTGTCCAGCACCGCGGGGCGCTCCGCTCCCGGCTCGCCGACTCGCAGCAGTTTCATGGCCGTGCCTCTCCCTCACTGGCGGCGCGTGTCCCCGGCAGCACCAGTCATCCGATGTCTGCTCGATCCTCCGATCTCGCCGTTCAGTGCGCAATACCCCGTTCATCCACTGGACCGGAGCATCGGGGTCACCTGTGGAGCAGCACCCGCTCCGCCGTCCCCCACGCCGTGCTCGTCACGATGTACAGCGCGGCGGCCAGCGGTACGACGGCGACGCTCACCAGCGTGAAGAACGACATGAACGGCATCACCCGGGTGATGGCGCCGAGCGCCGGCACCGCGCCGTCCGGGTCCAGCGGCATGCTCGCGCTCATGGTGCGCCGGGTCTGCCGGTACCCGAACCAGGCGACGACCGCGACGAGGGCGAACAGCCCGAGGTAGACGAGGCCCGCCGGACCGAACAGCCCGCCGTCGCCCAGCGCGTCGGTCCATCGGTCGCCCAAGGGGGCGGCCAGCAGCTCGTGTTGGAGCAGGCCGTTGGTCTCGCCGCCGATCTCGCGGCGGGAGAAAAGGTAGAACAGAAGGAAGAACACGGGGAGTTGGAACAGTTGCGGCAGGAAGCCGGCGAACGGGGAGACCCGTTCCTTCGTGTGCAGCTCCAGCACCGCGCGCTTGAGTCGCTCCGGGTCCTTGGCGTGCCTCTTGTTCAGTTCGGCAATCTTCGGCCGGAGTGCCTTCTGCGCCTTCTGGCCTCGCGCGGACGCCCGGGACAGGGGGTGGACCAGGAGTCGTACGAGCAGGGTCAGCAGGATGATCGCGGCTGCTGCGGCGGAGGTGCGGAAGAGCGGTTCGAGCAGGTCGGCGAGCCGCTCGACCAGGGATGCGAGAACGGACAAGGTGAGCCCTCCGGGGGTCTCGTCGTGCCGGGGGTGGGGGTGGTGCGGCATGACGAACCCACGCGGGGCGTGCGGAGACTACTCGGTGACTCGGCCGATGGCCTCGCCCGTGATCTGTGCGCGCCCTACGCGGATGTCGTCCGGAGGGCGTGGCCGGGTGCTCGGGGGCGGGAGCGGCCCGAGGCGTCGGGGTCGCGCTGGGGCAGGAAGGCCGTACGGCGGGCCCGGTCCCGTATCGCCGTGCGGACGCGGGTGCCCGGGACAGGTGGGGCGCAGCGGGCGGCGAGGAGACAGCAGACGGCGAACGCCGAGCCGATCGCGGCGGCGACCGCGAGGGCGGTGAACAGGGTGCCGGTGTCGAGGAGGAGAGCGCCGGTGAAGAGGACGAGGAGGGCGGCGAGCGCCCGTACCGGGGGCCGGCCCTGGAGACGCTCCATCGTTCACTCCCTCCGCTGTCGCCCGGCCCTTCTCGGTGCCGGTCTGATCACTTCCTGTGCCCTGAAGACGAACGGGGCCGGCGAGTGGTTCCCGCGCCGGGACGATCTTTTTCGGCTCCGGGGAGGGCTCTCCTCACCCTCGGCTCCGAGGCTCGCCTCCCCCTCAGCTCCGGGTCTCGCTGGAGACCAGCTTCCCCCACACCACCAGCCGGTACCGGGACGTGTACTCCGGTGTGCAGGTCGTCAGGGTCACGTACGCCCCAGGTATGTCGTACCCGTACCCCGGGTGGACGGTGGAGCGGGGTACGACCCGTAGTACTCCGGAGTCACGGGCGGAGGTCTGTGGCAAGACGCGGTCGACGGTGTAGGTGTACCGCACGGCCGCCGTCTCCACCCGGACCGTGTCCCCGCGCCGGAGCCGGTCGAGCCGGCGGAAGGGCTCGCCGTGGGTGTTGCGGTGGGCGGCGAGGGCGAAGTTTCCCTGTGCGCCGGGCTGTTGGGTGCCTGGATAGTGACCGGCGTACCCCTTGTCGAGGACGTCCCGCTTCTCGATGCCCTCGGCGATCGGGACGCGGACGCCGATACGGGGGAGGACGAGGACGGCGTACGCCTGGGAGCGGCGGGGCGCCGACGTCGTACGCGGTGAAGTGCCGCTGCCGGAAGGGGAGTTGCCGGACGGTTCCTGGAGAGGCTCCGTACCGGGGGAGCCGCTCCAGTCCACCCCTCCGCTCCCCCACTGCCGCTCCAGCGCCCGGACCTCGCGTTCGGCGCCCGCTCGGGCCTCCTGGTTGGTCCACCACAGCTGGTGGACGACGAGCAGCAGACCCAACACGCCTGCGGTGACGAGGAGTTCGGCGCCGGTCCACAGGAATCGCCGGCACCGGGCACGGGGGCGCGCGACGCGGCGCCGTACGGCGGAATCCGGCACCCGGGATCACCTCCGCCACTTCCGGGTCCACGGACGATAAGGGCTGCGGGCGGAAGTCTCCAGACCCGAATGCGCACGGTGTCGCGTTCGCCCTGTCGAACCCTTCTTCCATGGGTTTGCGAAAGTAGTGTCAAAACTCTCGACAACACGCACGCCGCATCCGATGCTTCCTGTCACACCCCCACGGGGCCGGTCCGACCAGCCCTCCCCACCACCGTCGATCGACGACGATCGAAGCGGAGTAGCCATGATCCGACGCAGAACCCTGCTCGCCGCCACGGGCGGCGCCTTCCTCGGCAGCGCCCTGGCCACCGGCACGGCCCACGCCGACGCGACGATTGCCGTCAACCCCTCGACGACGTACGGCACTTGGGAGGGCTGGGGGACGTCCCTGGCCTGGTGGGCGAACGTCTTCGGCGGGCGGGACGACTTCGCGGACATCTTCTTCACGACCAAGTCGACGACGTACAACGGCACTTCGCTCCCCGGCCTGGGCCTGAACATCGCCCGCTACAACCTGGGCGCGTGCAGCTCGAACTCGGTGGGCGGCGAGTCGATGACGGCCTCGCCCAACATCCCCGCGTTCAAGCAGATCGAGGGCTACTGGCAGGACTGGAACAACGAGGACCCCGCCTCCTCGTCGTGGAAGTGGACGGCGGACGCCACCCAGCGGGCGATGCTCCAGAAGGCGGTCTCGCGCGGTGCGACGACCGAGCTGTTCGCCAACTCCCCCATGTGGTGGATGTGTTCGAACCACAACCCGTCCGGCGCGGCGGGCGGCGGCAACAACCTCCAGACCTGGAACTACCGCCAGCACGCCTCCCACCTCGCGGCGGTCGCCCTGCGCGCCAAGAACGAGTGGGGGGTGAACTTCGCGACCGTCGAGCCGTTCAACGAGCCGGCGTCGTCGTGGTGGACGTCGACCGGGACGCAGGAGGGCTGCCACATGGACGCGAGCGTCCAGGCCGCCGTACTCCCCTTCATGCGCAGCGAGTTGGACAAGCGCGGGCTGACCGGCACGAAGATCGCCGCATCGGACGAGAACAGCTACGACCTGGCCCGCACCACGTGGGGTTCCTTCTCCGGCACGGCCAAGGGGCTCGTCGACCAGGTCAACGTCCACGGCTACCAGGGCTCGGGCGGCCGGCGCGACCTGCTGTACACGGACGTGGTGACCACGGCCGGCAAGAAGCTGTGGAACTCCGAGACCGGCGACAACGACGGCACCGGCCTGACCATGGCGAGCAACCTGCTCACCGACCTCCGCTGGCTGCACCCCACCGCCTGGGTCTACTGGCAGGTGATGGACCCGTCGCCGAACTGGGCCATGATCGCGTACGACGCGAACACCCTCACGGCGGGCGCCGTACAGACGAAGTACTACGTGATGGCCCAGTTCAGCCGGCACATCCGCCCGGGTATGACGATCCTCGACACGGGGGTGGGCTACGCCGCCGCGGCTCTCGACAGGTCGGCGGGGCGTCTCGTGATCGTCGCGGCGAACACGTCCACGTCGGCGCAGACGCTGACCTTCGACCTGTCCCGCTTCACCTCCGTCTCCGGCGGCTCCGGGGGCGTCGTCCCCCGCTGGAACACGGTCACCACCGGCGGCGGCGACCTCTACACGGCCCGCTCCGACATCCGTCTCTCCGGCAAGACGGTCGCGGTGCCGTTCGCGGCGAAGTCGGTGCAGACGCTACAGATCGACGGGGTGGCGGTGTAGCGCGGAGGTATTACGGGTTGCAGGGGGCGGCCGAGGGTGGGTTCACGTCCGGCCGAGGGTTGGGCGTACGCCACGGCCAGGGGCTGGGCTCGCGTACGGCCGGCCACCCGCACTCCCTGCAACCCGTACACCGGGCGGCGTAGTCCCGTAGGTGGCCGGGCCGAGGAACCCACCCCGGCCTGCGGATACCTCACCTTTGTCACCAACGGGCAGTACCGTGTCGTCCATGCGCCCCGACACGCCCGCCGAGAACGTCGACCACACCGCCGAAGCCGCCCGCCTGGAACGCACCGTCGGCCTCCACCCGGAGGACGCGGAACCGCTCCTGCTGCGAGCGGCGGCCCATCTGGAACTGGCCGGCGACCGCCCCGCGGCAACCGCTCTCTACGACCGCCTGCTGGCGACCCCGGACACCCTGGACGCCCCGCACCTCACCCGCGCCCTGAAGGCGGCCAACCTCTGGGAGTACGGCCACGAGGCCGAGGCCCGCGCGATCATCGACGGCATCCGCGCGGCGGCTCCGCGCGACCCGGCGCCGTGGGTGATCGTCGCCGAGGCCCTGGAGTCGCACGACGAACTGGAGCAGGCGGAGGCGACGTTCACGGAAGCGGCCCGCATCCTCGTCCCGGACGGCTCCGAACCCCCGTACTCCGCCCACCCGTTGCTCTTCGGCCGGCACCGCGTACGCCGCATGCTGGGCGCCGGCCACGACGACTGGGACCGCCTCGCCGACACCCTCCACACCTCCCCGGTCACCCTCGACGAACTCCACGACCCCAAGCGGGTCTGGTCGTTGGGCTCGGAGAACCCCGCGGAGCTGGCGGCCGAGATCTCCCGCCTGCGCGCCGAACTCGGCGCCTACCGCGAGGAGTTGTCCCGTCCGTTCCCGGTCGCGATCCTCCACTGGCCCGCACCCGAACTGACGGAACTCCTCGCGGCGTACCCCGACCTCTCCGCCGAATACCCCTCCCACACCGCCCACTTGTCGACCATAGAGTCCTCCCTCCGCGAACTCTCCACCTCCGGCACCCCCAACCTCGGCATCGTCACCGGCACAGTCCCGTCGTACGAGGCGTTCGCGGCGTCCGAGGGGGCGTCCCCCTCCGACCCGACGCTCCTGCCGCAGTACGCGACGACCCTCGCGGCGAGGGGGCGGGCGGTGGCTTGGCCGCCGCAGCGGGGGGCGGAGTGCTGGTGCGGGTCGGGGAGCACTTATGGGGAGTGTCACGGGGCGGCCTGACAGCGATCGGCTGGCACTAGGCTCTGAGCGTGCCCGATGAACCACAGTGGGAAGCGCCGGAAGGCTCCTGGGCTTCGTCTGCGGCCCGGCGTCGCAATATGCAGGCGATCCGCAGCCGTGACACGAAGCCGGAGAGGCTGATCCGGCGGCTCGTGCACGCCCAGGGGCTGCGGTACCGCGTGGCGGCCCGCCCTCTGCCAGACCTTCGCCGGACGGCCGATATGGTGTTCCGTCCGGTGAAAGTCGCCGTATTCGTTGACGGCTGCTATTGGCACGGCTGCCCTGAGCACTACGTTCCGCCCAAAACCAATTCCGGCTACTGGTCGGAGAAAGTCCTTCGTAACGTCGCGCGGGATCGTGATACCGATCAGCGGCTCGAAGAAGCCGGGTGGCTCGTGCTCCGTTTCTGGGAGCACGAGCCATCAGATGCCTGTGCGGACCAGATCACCTCGGCGGTTAGCCGACGGCGTGCCGCCCGTACGCGACCCGGCTGAAACCGGTACCGGCAGTGCCATTTGCTCTGACTTCTCATCGTCTGCGGCAGAACCGTCGAGATCCAGTTCGTAGCCCTTGAGGAGTTCCTCACGCTGCTCGGGCCGGAGCACTGCGGAAATTGCCCGGCCTACCGCTTCGGCTACTGGGGGCGGGAAGGCGTTGCCTACTTGGCGATACTGGGCGGTCTTCTTCCCCTGGAATTTCCAGTCAGCCGGGAAACCCTGAATAATCGCCGCCTGCTCAACTGTCAGCATGGGGCCAGCAGGACGGAAAAGGTCACGCTCCGGATCGCAGTTCTCGGAGTCGTTGGCAACGCCCATCCCATCAACGCCCAGAGCAGCCCAGGCCCGCTTGGCGCGGGTAGGCCCAAGATCCGCTCCGCCGTGCTTCTTCGAGCCGCCCACGAGCGTGGGAGCCACACCCTTGCCCAGCGCTGCCGCTTCTGAAGCTTTGCGCAGCCATTCCTTGTAGATGTCTTCTCCGGTGAGTTCTCCTTGACTGGCACGCTCCCCGTGCACGTTCTTCGTCCAGTACTTCCGGCAGCGCGCCTTCATGCTGGGGGCAAGCTTCTCAGCTACCGTCGCCTGATTCCCTATCGCCCGGACCGGCCATACGAATTCAGCGCCCTTGAAGGCACTTTCATGGATCACGACCAAGATTGCACGCGGGCGGAGCTGCGGGACCCCGAAGTTGCTCGCGTCAATACGACGCCACACCTTCCGCATGACGCGGTCCTGCTGGACAGCCGACCAGCTCTTCTTGATCTCCGGGACCACATACCCTAGGTCCCGCAGGTCGCCAAGAATCTGCCTGCGGTAGTCGATGAAAACCTCCGGAGGCTCCAGAATCCCCCGGACGTTTTCGATCATTACCGCCTTGGGCAGAAAGTCCCCAATGATATCCAGAGCCGCCGGAAAGAGGTCACGCTCGTCGTCCTGCCCGAGCTGCTTTCCCGCGAGCGAGAAAGGCGGGCAAGGGACGCCTCCAGCCAGCAGATCAAGCCCGTCGTCGCCAACCTCAAGGTCGCGACGCACATCGGATTTGAGGAACTCCTTCACGTCCATGGGCTCAAGCGCTCCAGCGCGCGCTTTGTCCCACCCTGGCCAGCCGCCCACATTCGCCCGGAGAGTGTTCACCGCGTGCGGGTCCCACTCAACGAGACCCAGGTGGTCGAACCCCGCGTTATGCAGCCCGACGGCTTGTCCGCCCGCCCCAGCACAGATCTCAAGAGAGGTCAGTGGCAGGGTGAACTGCGGACGCTCGCGGCCGCTGGGACTCATTGGTGTTCCTTCCGGGCTTGACTCAAAACCGGCCCCAAGTGTTCCAGAGCCCTTGATCGCTTGCTGGCTCTTGGCACTCACGACACCACGAGTCTCCCACCTGCCTCACGAGGGACCTAACAGGGCCAGAGACAGGAAACCCCTGGCCAGGTCAGCCCCTGAAATGTCGCAACAGTGCCTCAACATCGCCAGGCGCGAGCCCCGCCGCCACAGACGGCTCCTCCTCCAGATCCGCCAGTTGCTGAACCGTGGGGTCGTCGAGGATCTTCCCCATGAACTCCAGCTTCTGGTCCAGCCTCACCTCAACCACCTCGTCGATCGTGTCGCGCGCCGCGAGCACCGTGACCCTCGTCTCAGTGTCCGGGGCGAGTCCCAGGCGGTGGATGCGGTCAAGGCTCTGGAGATAGCGGCCGGCCATGAAGTCCCGGTCCACGTACACGGCGTCGTGGCAGACGTGGTGGAGGCTGATCCCCTCGCCCAGTGTCGCCGGGTTGGAGACCAGCACCATGCAGCTGGGGTCCTCGCGGAACCGGCGGAGCTGTTCCTCCCGGTCGGGCGTCCCCCCGTACACGACTGCCGGACTGTACTTCTCCAGCATCTGCGCCAACGTCGTCAGGCTGCGCACGAAGGTCGTCCAGAGCAGGGTCTTGCGGCCCTGCGCGGCGTTCTCCGCGACAATCGCCAGTGCTTCCTTGTACTTGGGCGACAGCTCATAGTCGGGGAGGTTCTGCACCAGCGAGTACAGCGAACTGCCGGCCGGAATCTCCAGCGGGGGCAACTGGTAAGCCAGCGGCTCGTACTTGGTGGCGCCCTCCAGCAGCAGAGCCGGGCTGGTCGCCGCCATGAGCAGCCGCAGCGCCGTCTTGCCGAGCGCGCTGAGATCCTCCCGGGCGGTGCCGGCTGCCATGCCGCCGACCAGGGAGCTGTAGATCTCGGCGTGCAGGGCGGGCATGTCGACGTAGCGCATCCGCAGGGTCATCGGCGGCAGGCCGAGTTCCTGTTTCGTCGTACGGGTGAACAGGGGCCGCAGGACCGTGCTCGCGTAGGCGAGGTCGCCGCCGGCCACCGCGCGGGTCACCGTGCGCTGGCCGTGGCCCGGCCAGACGAAGCCCAGCAGGTTCTCCAGGTCCTTGGCACCGTTCGGAGCGGGCGTTCCCGTAAGGATCAGGCGGCGTTCCGCGAGGGGGCCCAGCGCCATGCACGCGGCGCCATATGTTCCCCGCGCTCCGAGTTTCATCCGGTGCGCCTCGTCGAGGATGATCATCGAGGGCGCGGACTTCAGCCAGTTCGCGAGCAGGGGCAGCGAGCGGTCCAGCCGTTCGTAGTTGACGATGAGGACCTCCGCCCATTCATCGAGCGAACCGTCCAGCACATGGGTGCGCAGCGGGTAGCTGAAGCAGACGGCGGTCTCGTAACGCCAGGACTCGTAGGCCGACTTGGGGCAGACGACGAGCAGCCTGGTGGCACTCCCCCGGGCCCGCTGCGCCGCGTACACGGCGAGTGCCACGCGTGTCTTGCCGGCGCCGGGCACGCTGAAGTTCGCCCCGTGCCCCAAGGAGAGCAGCTTGGCGATGTCCCGGCACTGGAAGGTGTTGAGGTCGGCCCCCCAGGTATCCCCGAGCAGGCCCAGCACCTCATCAGCGGTGACCTCCGGAGGAGCAGCCTCAGAGCCGGCGAGCCGCTCCTCGACCAGCCTGGAGTCCTTGACGACGCCGGATACCAGGTTGCGCAGTTCCGGCGCCCACTCGACGCCGGCATGGTCCGGCCAGGTACCGAGGAGGCTCAGGTCCGCGAGGAGTTCGTCGAGCGCGACCGAGGCGGAGAGCGGGCCCAGCTGGCCGCCGGTGCGGAACCGGCCGGCCAGCTGAACGAGGTTCTGGCGGTACTGCTCGGTGGTCCGCAGGACCACACGGGTCCGGGTGCCGTCGAACCCCAGGTGCAGAGACGTTTCCGTCACCGGGTGCCCTCCGCCGTGGCAGCGGCGATCAGCCAGGAGACGCCGTCGCCGGGGTTGGGGATGGCACGCCCGGCCTGCTGGGCAAGCTTGCGCAGGCTGGTCTGGAGCTTGAGGACGGCCTCGTCGAAGGCTTCCTCATCCAGGCTGTTGGAGGTACGGGACTGGACCAGCTCGATGACACACTGGTCGATGCTGGCGCAGGCGTCCGCGAGACGGGCGGGGGCCAGCTGCTTGCGTTTGCGCAGCCGGGCCTGGCGGCCGGCACTCTCGATCGCCTGGTCAAAGGCGTCCTTGGCCTGGTCAAAGACCGACTGGGCCGACGCCTTCTCGCTGTCGGGCACTCCCGACCTGGTGTTGCGTACCGTGGCCGTCGCCCGGAGGATGCGGTCGTTCAGGGCCCGTGCCGCCGACACAGCCGACGGCGCCGCCGGAACGTCAAGGCCGAGCCCGGGGATGGACACCGACGCGGCCTCCGGTGCCGTCCCGCCGTCCGCCAGCTCCGCCGGCAGCTCCTTCCCCAAGTACCCCTCCCTGAGGAAGTCCTCGTCGATGTGGCGAACGTCCGTCTTCGAAAAGCCGAGCAGGATCGCCGCCAGACGCCACTCCTTCAGGACCTCGGCCTGGTCCCGGTCAAGGGTCTCCAGCTTCACGTAGAGCCGCTGGAGCTCCTTCAGCCGCTCCTGCGCCCCCTCCCAGTCAACCAGCCTCAGCGCGGCCCCCCCACCGGCCGCACTGCGGTCGTTCAGCTCCTTGATGACGCTCAGGATCCACCGTTCCTGGTGGTACGTCGCCGGCTTGATCCGGAAGTCCCTGGCGATCTGCTCAGGCGTACGACCCCGCCCCGCCTGTTCCTCCATGGCGAGCAGCCGGTTGATGTATGAGTAGTCGCGCCGCTGGTCCTGACGGAGCTGCAGGGCCAGTTCGACGGCGTCGATGTCGTCCTGGGTGAACGACGCCGGGAGCACACCGACCCGCATCGACGGCTTGCCGAGCTCCCGCAGGGCCACAGCACGGGTGTTGCCGTTGACCAGCACGCCATGGTGGGTGACCAGCCCAGGATCGTTCTGGCCGAACTTCTTCAGATCCTCCATGAGCTTGTCGAAGTCAGGGTCCCTCGACTCCGGGTTGGCCGGCAGAGACCGGAGCAGTTCCGTCAAGTAATCCTGGCCGGCCTCCCCGAAGGGGTCCTGGTCCAGGTTCCGGTCCTGGTCTGGCCGGTGGCTCCGCTGGGCGCGGATGCGATGCGTGCCCGGGTTCAGATAGAGGTCGGCCAGCGGAAGATCGACCACATCGACGTGGATCTGCTGCCCGTTCCAGTCGACCGTGGCCGTCTCCCGGGTGCCCCCGGAGGACCTCACGTCCGCCAGCCTCTTCTTGATCAGGTCGCTGTTGTGCTCCGCGCGCGGCGGCGGCGGGAACTCCCGCACCATGGTCTTCCCCATACCTTTCTGTCGCCGGTCCTGCCAGTCTCCGTTGCCGGTCGCGGAATCAGTCGTCCATGTCCTCGATGGCCTGCTCCACCGCGTCACGCGAATCCTGGGGCAGCGTCCGGTAGATACCCCAGGTCTTCTCGATCGGGCTGAACGAACGCTGGTCGGCGGCCATCCACTTGACGAAGAGACGCCGTTCCATCGGGGAGAGGTTCTCCACCAGTTCCAGGAAGGCCCCGAGGTCGACCTCACGGTCAGCCCCGGCCCCCGTCCCGCACCTCTTGCACTCGGTGACGAGCTGGAACTCCTCGGTTCCGTCGGAGTGAAGCACCTTACGCCGGGAGACGTTGAGCTTCGACAGCTCGATACCGCCCTCCTCATACGTCTCGCCGGCCCCGATGCCACACGAGCGGCACAGGTGGTTGTCGTCCTGGAGAGCCTTCGTGCGCTGGGCGCCGGTGAGGCCGTTCTTGTGCTTCGGCGCCTTCGACTTGCCGGGAATCCAGACGTCAGCACCCCGGGTCACGAACCGCTGCTCCTGCTGGAGCAGGGTGGGGTCGTCTCGGCTCGTGTCAATCCGCCAGCCGTGATCCCGCAGGTCCCGCGCCCGGCGGTCGATCTGCGCGATGTCCGGGATCGCCTCACGGAGCTGGGCCTTGGTGAAGATTTCCCCCTCCCCCACCTTGGTGATCAGCCACAGCGCGGCCCGCACCATGCTGCCGAGCTGCTTGTCCTGATACGACGGGACGTTTTCCATGAGCGCCTCCTGAACTCGTGCCGACGGCACGCCAATTACTTCGGAGAGTGCCGCGACAACGACTGACTGTGCACGACAGATGAACTCCGTGTTCCCCCGCTCCTCAGCGGCTTATCCAGCTGACATCACACCCCGGGCGAAAGTCCAGGGGGATTCCCGCTTGCGCGGGTAAAGCAATTCACGGGGGCTGGACTTGCTCGCTGCGAGCAAGTCCAGCCCCCGCAGGAAATGCGAGAAAACGCAGACGCGAGAACGCCACATCTGGGGCACAATTGGCAGATCACTGGCAGGACTTGGGACAGCAGTCAGGCCCCCAGGAAGGCGCAACCGCATGCCATCAGCAAGAAGCGGCCTGGTCAGAGGCGGCTGGCTGAACCCCGAGAAGGGGTTCCATCACGACGTAGGGCCCAGGAAGCAGCGACTCGCGCTCGCCCTGCGGGCTCTGTGCCGCCTCCTGGGATCGGCAGACCCGGATAAACCAGGAGATACGCCGTACCTCCTAAGAGAGGCGGCGAAGCGGCTCGACTGCCGTCCGGATTCGCTGTCGCGGTACTTGAACCACACGAGGATTCCGCGCCAGGAATTCGTGGAGCGCCTGTACAAGGAGGCGTGCACCGATGCCGCCACCAGCGGGCAGGACATCGGCATCACTCTCGAAGCCCTGCTCGTTCTCCACACCAGCGCCCTGGATGAACAGCGGGGGCGCAACCGCCCTGACCTGGATGCCCAGATCGACGCGCTCACCCAGCAGGTCAAGGCCCCATGTGCGGAGTGCGCAGCCCTCCGGCGGAAGCAGGAACGGAACGCCTCGCGGCTGAGATCCGTCAGCAGGGAAGCCACAAGGCTGCGCGGGGAAGTAGCGGAGCTGAAGGTGGAAGTAGCAGAGCTGAAGGTTGAGCGGTCCGAGCTGCGAGCCATCGAGGCCGGCCTGCGGGAACTTCTGGCGGCATCAGACACCGGCGCTCTGCTGCCGGTCCCCCGCCCCCCGCGGGACCGGCAGCAGAGCACGCGGCAGCGGAGCTCGAAAGAGATCTTGGCGGCACGGCAGCTAGTGGCTCAGGCAACGAAGCTGAACGACACCGGGCGGGAAGACCTGGCGTCCACCCTGATCAGGCAGAGCACGGCCGAGGTCATGACCCCGGCCGAGACCGCGCTGGTCGTGGTAGGGCTGCGACAGCAGCCCGGGGGAAACCAGCTGGCCGACGACCTGATCCACGTGTACGGCCGGGATCAGGAGAAGGAGGACGTCATGGCGGTGGCCCTCGGACTCCACGAAGAAGGGGCGCCCGATGACGCCGGCGCGATACTGCGCGCCTCGCTCGGCCAGCGCGCCGGCGGCGCGTCCTGAGACCTGGCGACGGCGTTGTCGAGGCGAGGGCCGGGGGTTGGTCTCCAACGCCCTTACATGTCAGGGAAGTACACGCTGAGGAACCCCGAGATCGCCCCGAACAACCCCGCAGGGCGGTCCAGATGGGCGTCGTGGCCGGCGTTCGGGAGTGTGGTGATCACGGTGTCGTGCGGGCGGCGCTCACGCATCGCCGCCGCTTCCGGTGGCGGCATCGTGCCCTGTGCACCCCGTACGACCAGGGTGGGACAGCGGAGGCCGGCCCATTCGGGCCAGCGGTCGTGGGTGGTGAGGTCTTGGACGGCCGCGAGCATGGCGGTGGGGTCGATGCGGGGGTGGCCGGTGCCGTCGGGGTGCCAGTGGAGGCTGTCGGCCCAGGAGGGGTGGCCGAAGAAGGTGACGGCCTCGGCGTAGGAGGGGAAGGGGGTGGGCCAGGTGTTCAGCCAGGTGGTGATCTGGGTGGGGAGGTCGGGGGAAGCTTGGGCGGGGCCTGCTTCTATGAGGATCAGGGCCTGGACGAGGGTGGGGTGGGCGGCGGCGGTGAGCAAAGCTGTTACGCCGCCCAGGGATTGGCCCACCAGGATCGCGGGGCCGGTGTTCAGGGTGGTCAGGAGGGTTGCCGCGTCCGATGCCGCTGCTGTGCGGGACATGTCGGGTGCGGTGCGGGTGCTGGCGCCGTGGCCGGCGGCGTCGTAGCGGACGACTCGGTGGCCGGCAGTGAGGAGGCGGGTGGTGAGGTCGGTCCACTCGCCCAAGTGGCCTGCCAGGCCGTGGAGCAGCAGGAACGGGGGGAGCTGTTCGGGGTGGGGCGGGTGTTCGTCGCGGTAGGCGATTCGGGTGCCGGTGGGGGTGGTCAGGGAGGCGGTGGGGAGGGGGGAGGGCGGAAGCAAGGCAGGGGTGGACATGGGGGGTTATTTTTCCCTCCTCCGCTCCCGTCCTCTCACTTTTTTCGCAGCAGTTCCGGCCTTCCGAACAACAACGCGTAGCCCTGCGGGAGTTGGGTGATGATGCGGTCCGTCAGGGTGGGGCCCGCCAGGTGGGCGAGGGTGGTCAGGACCGAGCTGACGTGCCAACGGGCCTTGTCCCGCGTCGTGTTGTCCAGTCTGGTGGCGACCGTGGCGACGAACTCGGCTGCGGGGGAAGGGGGATGGGAGGGGGTGCCGGCCGCCAGGAGGGTGGCCGCCTCCGGGGGGAGGGTGCGGGTCAGGGCTGTGCGTTCCGGGGTGGGGAGGTGTGGGGCCAGGGCCGTGAGGGTGGTGCGGGTGATCTTCTCCGCTTCCGCCGTGGTGGGGTACTGGCCCGTTCGTTTGACCCTGGCGATCAGGTGGGGCCAGGTCTCGGGGGTGCGGATCAGGGAGTGCCTCGGTGACGGGATCGCCCTCGCCGGGGTGTCGTCGGACGGTTTCGGGCCGGTCGTCGTATCGGGCTCCGTCTTGGTCATCTTCTCGTTTCCGCTCGGGTTTCCCGCTGTTCCCCTTCTGTCGCTCCTGCCCCGGATTTCCGCGTCGACACCTCCGGGAAGTTGACAGGGGGGTACTCAGGTTCGCGGGCGCGGGGGGTGTCGGAGTTAGCCTCGGGGTGATCCCCTAGGAGGTACTCCATGGCCAAGGTTCCCAGTTCGCTCGTCGCCGCCGGTGGGCTCGTCGGTGGGTACGGTGTCGCCCGCTGGACGAAGAAGCGGCAGCTCGGCGGGGTCGTGCTCGCCGCTGCGGGGGCCGCTGCCGCGTGGCAGTGGAAGGAGCGGGCCGGCGGGAAGGCCGCGGGGGCGCTGGGGGTCGCGTACGTCGCCGCGTTCGCCGGGTCGCATCCGCTGGCGAAGAAGGTCGGGGCCTGGCCGTCCGTGTTCGGGGTCGCGGGGGCCGTGGGGCTCGCGTCGTGGGTGGTGGCCGACCGCAAGGGGGAGTGACGGGGGCCGGTCCGGGCACAAGGGGGCTGACAGGGGCGAGGAGTACTGAAGTACTACGGGTACCCCCCTGGCTCCCAGGGACGAGTGCGGTCTCTGGCTCTCAGGAGTCAGGGGTGGGCCGAGGGTCGTACGGGTACAACAGCACCCCCGCCGCCTCTACGACTCCCCGTCCCCTTCCCCTCCCCTGAACGCCCTCCGATACCCCTGCGGACTCGTCCCCACCACGCTCCGGAACCGCTCCCGGAACGCCGTCGGCGACCCGAACCCCACCTGCGCCGCGATCCGCTCGACGGGATACGGCGTCGTCTCCAGCAGGTACTGGGCCCGCCGCACCCGCGCCCGGTGCAGCCACCGCAGCGGCGTCGTCCCGGTCTGCTCCCGGAACCGCCGGTTGAGGGTCCGCGTGCTCATCCCGGCCCGCGCGGCGATCTGATCCAGCGTCAACTCTCGTGCGCATTCGGCCTCAAGCCACTCCAGTAAGGGTTCCAGTGCGGCGCCCGACGGCGCCGGGGGCAGGTCGTGGACGATGAACTGCGCCTGGCCGCCCTCGCGTTCGAGGGGCATGACGCACATGCGGGCGGTGTGCGCGGCGACGGCGGAGCCGTGGTCGGTGCGGACCATGTGCAGGCACATGTCCATCGCCGCCGCGGCCCCCGCCGACGTCAGGAACTGACCGTTGTCGACGTACAACACCTCGGGATCCACGGCGACTCGGGGATAGCGTGCGGCCAGGTCGGACGCCGCTGCCCAGTGGGTCGTCACGCGCAGCCCGTCCAGCAGACCGGTCGCCGCGAAGAGGAACGCGCCCACGCAGACGGACGCGATCCGGGTGCCGTTCGCCGCCGCCGCGCGCAGTGCCTCGGCGACTCCGGGAGGCAGTTCGGACGGCGGCTCCTCCACCCCGGGCAGGATGATCGTGTCGGCCTCGGCGAGGAGTTCGAGCCCGTTCGTCGGCCGCATCGTGAACGCCTGTGTCCGCATCGCGACACGGACGTCGTCCCTCGCCCGCACCCCGCACACCTTCACGTCGTACGGCGCACGCCCGTCCGGCAGCCGCGCCCAGCCGAAGACGTCGATCGGGAGGGAGAGGTCGAAGGGGATGACTCCGTCCAGCGCGAGCACGGCAACCGTATGCATGGCGGGATCCTAGGCGGTCACCGGCTTTGCGCCACCCCCTGCGAACGCCCCACACGCCGAGAACACCTCGCACGCCGAGAACACCTCACCCGCCGAGGCCGCCTCACGCACCGGTCGTCGACCCCGGCCGCACGATCATCAGGACCGTCACCGTCGCCCACAGCAGGTTGAACACCCCCGTGAACATGCCGAGTCGGACGGTCGTCCGGACGTTCCCCCCGCCCTCGACGAGCACCTCCTGCCGCGGCAGCACGAGGACGACCAGCACGAGCGCGGCGGCGACCGTCAGCGCCGTCGAGACGATCAGCCACGTGTCCCCCATCACCCCCATCGCGCTCGCCGTGGCGAACCCGAGCACCGGCACCGCGATGCCGATCCCCGCGTACACGCGGCAGATCCGGTGCAGGAGCCGTACGGAGGACCGCGCCTGTTCGTCCTCCGGTGCGGTCAGCGCCTTGCGGGCGGCGGGCGGGAACATGCTGGCGGCGACGGTGACCGGACCGACGGCGACGATCGCGGCGAGGACGTGCAGGGCGAGGAGGAGCTTGGTCATAGGGCGACCGTAGGAGGGGCACCGATCTTGCAGAAGTGGCGGAACTGACAGGGGTCGACGGATTTCCGCCAAACCGCCCCCACCGAACCGGAGGGCCTTGAGCCGGAGAGCCCTCAAGCAGCCGGAGAGCTCCCAAGTAGTACGGGTACTACGGGCCCCGCCCTTCACCCCTCCCCTCCCCTCCCCTCCCCACTTTTCGTTATCGCCCCCACCCCCACCCCGTCTCCCCCACATGCACCTCACCCGACGCACCCTCCTCAAGACCACCGCCCTCACCGCGACCACCCTCACCGGAGCCACCGCCCTCACCCTCCCCACCGTCACCCCGGCGACCGCCGCCCCCACCGCCTACGCGCACCCCGGCCTCCTGCACACCACCGCCGACCTCACCCGCATGGCCGCCAAGGTCAAGGCGGGCAAGGCCCCCTACACCGCCGGCTACGCGAAGCTCACCGAGAACCGCCACTCCCAGACCACCTGGAACCCCAACCCCCAGCAGACGGTGTACCGGGGCGAAGGCCACCCGCAGAACTACAGCATCCTCTACAACGACCTCCACGCCGCCTACCAGAACGCCCTGCGCCACCACGTCAGCGGCGAGGAGGAGCACGCCGCGACAGCGGTGCGCATCCTCAACGCCTGGTCGGGCACGCTCACTTCACTCAAGGGCTCCGCCGACCGCTTCCTCGCCGCCGGTCTCTACGGCTACCAGGCCGCGAACGCCGCCGAACTGGTCCGCGACCACCCGGACTTCGAGCTGGACCGGTTCCGCACGATGCTCACCGAGATCTTCGCGCCGATCAGCGACAACTTCCTGGCCCAGCACAACGGCGCCGTCCTCACGAACTACTGGCCCAACTGGGACCTGACCGCCATGGCCTGCGTCCTCGCGACCGGCATCTTCTGCGACGACAAGGCCCAAGTCGCCCGCGCCGTCGACTACTTCAAGAACGGCGCCGGACTCGGCGCCGTCCGCAACGCGATCCCGGTCGTGCGCGACGACGGCCTCGCCGAATGGCTGGAGGCCGGCCGCGACCAGGGCCACTCCCTGCTGGGCGTCGGCCTCATGGGGACCGTCTGCGAGATGGCCTGGAACCAGGGCATCGACCTGTACGGGTACGACGACAACCGGTTCCTGAAGGGCGCCCAGTACGTCGCGAAGTGGTGCCTGGGCGAGTCCGTCCCGTACACCCCCAACACCCGCGCGAAGGGCGCGATCGGCGGCTGGTCCGGCAAGGAGACCGTGTCCGCCGCAGCCGGCATCAACCCCGACATGACCCGCCCGGTCTGGGCGATGATCGCCAACCACTACACGAAGCGCCGCGGCCTCGACGCCTCGTACGTCACCCGCATCGCCGCGAAGTCGGCCCCCGAGGGCGGCGGCGGTGACTACGGCCCCAACAGCGGCGGCTTCGACCAGCTCGGCTTCGGCACCCTGACGTTCACCCGCGACAAGGCCACGGGCCGAGAGGCAGCGGGTGCGGGCGGTCGGCAGCCGCAGACCGACGCCGCGAGCCCGGCCCCCGCGCCGGCCTCAGCCGACACCAGCACCCAGGGCACCGGCACGAACACCGGCGCCCGATCCGACTCCACCGGCCTCGCCGCCACCGGCTCCGCCTCCGACCTCACCGCCTGGGCCGCCGCCACCGGCGTCACCGCCCTGGCTGGCGGCTTCCTCCTCCTGCGCCGCCGCACCAGGAACCGCACCCTCCAGACGGCCACCTCGCAGCCCGGCACCCCTCAGCCCCCCACCGCCCGCGACACCGTGTAGATCAGCACCCCGGCGAGCGCCCCCACCACCGTCCCGTTGATCCGGATGAACTGAAGGTCCCGCCCGATGTGCGCCTCGATCTTCCGCGTCGTGTGCTCCGCGTCCCATCCGGCCACGGTGTCCGTGATCAGGGACGTGATCTCCTTGCGGTACGTCGTCACGACGTGCACGGCCGCCCCCTCGACCCACCCGTCCACCTTCCCCTGGACGGACGGTTCGGCAGCCATCCGCGTGCCGAGCGACAGCAGCGCGGCCCGCACCCGCAGCCGCAGCTCGCTGCGCTCGTCCTCGGCGGCGGCGACGATCATGGAGCGGACGGCGGTCCAGGCGGAGGCGATGAGGTCCTGGACCTCGCCCCGGCCGAGCACCTCGGTCTTGAGCCGCTCGACCCGCGCGCGGGTGTCCGTGTCGGACTGGAGGTCGGCCGCGAAGTCGGCGAGGAAGCGGTCGAGGGCGCCGCGCGCGGGGTGCGAGGGCATGTCCCGCATCTCGGTGACGAACCGCAGCAGCTCCTTGTAGACGCGCTCACCGATCCGCTTGTCGACGAACCGGGGCGTCCAGCCGGGCGCCCCGCCCTCGACGGCGTCCATCACGGAGTCGGCGTGCAGCACCAGCCAGTCGTGCGCCCGCGCCACCACCAGGTCCACGGCGCGTCTGTGGCCGCCGTCGGCGACGATCTTCTCCAGCATCTTCCCGATGCCGGGGGCGATCTCCTGGGCGTCCGCGCGGCGCGTGATCGCCTCGCCGACGACCGCCTGGACGTCGGAGTCGCGCAGGACGGCGAGCGCGCCGCGCAGGGCGGTGGCCAGCTCGGCGGTGACGCGGTCGGCGTTCTGCGGTTCGGCGAGCCAGTCGCCGAGGCGGCTGCCGATGCCGACGGAGCGCAGCCGCTCCCGTACGACGTCCTCGGAGAGGAAGTTCTCGCCGACGAACTCGCCCAGGGACACGCCGAGGGCGTCCTTCTTGGTGGGGATGATCGCCGTGTGCGGGATGGGCAGGCCCATGGGGTGGCGGAAGAGGGCGGTGACGGCGAACCAGTCGGCGAGCGCGCCGACCATGCCGGCCTCGGCGGCGGCGGCGACGTAACCGGCCCAGGCGCCCGCGCCCTCGTGGGAGGCCCACTTCGCGAGCACGTAGACGACGGCCACGAACAGCAGCAGCCCGGTCGCGGTGAGCTTCATCCGCCGCACCCCGCGCCGCCGCTCCTCGTCGGCCTCGGTGAAGGCGGTCATGGTGCGGTACGACGGCGCGGAACGCCAGGAACCGCCCGCACCCCCAGCCCTCTCCCCACGCCCAGAAACCCCCGCACCCCCGGCCCCGTCAGGCCCCCGCACACCCTCGGCCTCTTCGACGCCTCCCACCCGCTCAGCGTCCCCCGCGTCCACTCCGCTGCGTTCCATAGGCTCCACCCGCTCGGCGATCTCCTCCCCATTGTCCTTCTTGCGTCCTTCTTGCCACTCGAACGGAAGAGGAGTCCCCGATGGTTCCCACCACCCCCGCGATCACTCGCGCGGGTGACCCTCCCGCCGGTCCCGCCGCTCCCGGTGGTCCCCCAGCAGGTCGCGCATCGGGTCGCGGTGTCCCTCCAGCATCCGGTGATGCCCGCCCCCACGCCGCTCTTCCCGCCGCTCCGCCCTCAACTGCCGCCGCTCCTCGCGCCGCTCCAGCTTCTCCTGCCGCAGCGCCGCCTTCGTCCGCTTGCGCTCGATGTCGACGGCGCCCCAGAACGCGAACCCGTTGACCACGACACGCGGCGCACCCGGTCCGGCGGGTGCGCCGCTCTCCTTGTGGCTGAAGTCCCCCATGACCCCGATCCCCTTGGAGACGATCTCCACCCCGGGCGGCACGGTGATCTCGATGCCGCCCATGATCGCGACGCAGTTGATCTCGACCTCCCCGGCCGAGAAGTCCGCCTCGCGCAGGTCGATGTCCCCGCCGCCCCAGAAGACGAAGCAGTTCAGCCGCCGGGGCACGGTCCACCGCCCCTTGCGATCGAAGCCCGACATGACGGCGACGGCCCAACTCGGCTTGTCGTGCCCGCCGCCGATCACCTGCCCCGTCCAACTCCCGTCGACGGGCGGCTCCTTGACGAGGTTCACCGGAGCCTGCGGCACCCCGCCGGGGGTCGGCAGATCACGGGTGATCGGCGCCAACTCGCCGTACGTGCGCGCCTTGTAGGTCGTCTCCAGGCGTTCCTCGAACTCCTCCATGTCGAGGCGGCCCTCCGCGAGGGCGTCCCGCAGGACCTCCGCGACGCGTTCGCGGTCGGCGTCCGATGCACGCAGTTCCGGGGCGTTGTCGCTCATACGGCCAGCCTACGAGGAACAGACGTACGGCACTATGCGGTGGCCCTGTCGGCATACATTTTCGCGATCACCGCCTCGATGTCCGGCTCCCTCACCGACAGGTCCACCAGCGGATACTCCCCCGCGATCCGCGCGACCAACGGCGCGGCCGATGCGGACGCCGGGAACGCGAGCCACTGCCGTACGCCGTCCACGCGGACGACGCGGGCGGACGGTCCGGCGTCGAGGGGCGGGAGTTCGCGTTCCAGGTCGACGACGAGGACGCGTTCGCTCTCCCCCGCCTCGTGCAGGCCGGTGAGGGGACCGTCGTACATCATGCGGCCGTGGTCGATGACCATCACGCGCTTGCAGAGCTGCTCGATGTCCTGGAGGTCATGGGTGGTGAGCAGCACCGTCGTCCCGCGTTCGGTGTTCAACTCCCGCAGGAACTCCCGGACTTTCGCCTTGGAGACGACGTCGAGGCCGATGGTCGGCTCGTCGAGGTAGAGGACGTCGGGGTCGTGCAGAAGGGCCGCCGCGATGTCGCCGCGCATCCGCTGGCCGAGGGAGAGTTGGCGGACCGGGCGGTCCAACAGGTCGCCGAGGTCGAGGAGTTGGACAAGGCGGTCGAGGTTGTCGGCGTAACGGGCGTCCGGGATGCGGTACATGCGGTGCATCAGGCGGTACGAGTCGATGAGGGGGAGGTCCCACCAGAGCGTCGTGCGCTGGCCGAAGACCACGCCGATGCGGTGGGCGAGGCGGGTGCGTTCGCGGGACGGGTCGATGCCGGCGACGCGCAGCCGGCCGCCGCTCGGGGTGAGGATGCCGGTCAGCATCTTGATGGTCGTCGACTTCCCGGCGCCGTTCGGGCCGATGTAACCGACCATCTCGCCGCGCGCGACGGTGAACGTCAGCGAGTCGACCGCGCGGACCTGGGAGCGTTCGCGCCGCAGGAAGCCGGTCTTCCTGCGGACGTCGAACACCTTCTCCACGCCGTCGACTTGGATGAATTCGGTCACGGTCAGCTCCCTGTGCTCCGGTACGTCCGCAGGCCCGCGCGCCACACGGCTCCGGCCGCGGCGCAGCACAGCGCGGCGACCAACGGCGGTGCCCACGCGGCCCCTTCGGGCAGCCCCAGCGGGTAGGGGCGGCCCAACACATGTGACGCGGGCACCCAGTTGACGAACGCCAGCGGGAGGACGAACGTCACCCCGCGCACCAGGTCCTTGGCGAACACGGTCGGCGGGTACTGGAGCATCGTCCCCCCGCCGTAGGTGAACGCCGCCTGCACCTCGGACGCGTCCTCCGCGACGAACTGGAAGGCGCCGCCCGCGACGAACACCGCCGAGAAGATCGCCCCGCCGGACAGGATCGTCACCGGCACGAGGAGGAGCTTCTCCAGGGTCCAGTCGATGTCGAGCGCGGTAAGCGCGTACACAAAGATCAGCGCGCCCTGCGTGATCCGGCTGAGCCGGCGCAGCGCGAACCGGTCCGCCGCGACCTGCGCGAGGACGGGGGCGGGCCGGACGAGGAGGGTGTCGAGGGAGCCGTCGCGCACCCGGCTGCCGAGGCGGGCGACCGAGCCGATCGCGAGGTCCGCGATGCCGAACGACATGCCCGCGAGGCCGTAGATGAAGGCCACCTCGGGCAGCGTCCAGCCGCCGAGGGAGTCGACCTGCGAGAACATCAGGACGATCCCGACGAAGTCGAGGCCGGTCAGCAGCAGGCCGCTGACCAGCGTCATCGCGAAGGACGCGCGGTAGGCGAGGGTGGAGCGCACCCACATGCCGGCGATCAGGAGGTAGGCCCGCACGCCCTCCGTGAACCGGTTGCCGACGCGCGCGCCGGCGTCGTCCGCCGTCCGGATCCGAAGCCGGTCAGCCACCTTGGACCACCACCCTGCGGGTCGCGGCGCCGACCAGGAGGCGGCCGGCGGTCAGGAGGACCAGGGCCCAGGCCGCCTGGAAGGCGAAGACGTGGAGGGCGGGGGTCTTGCCCATGAGGAGGTCGGCGGGCATCTGGAGCTGGGCGGCCCAGGGGAGGGCCTGGACGACGTCGCCGAGGGCGCCCGGGAAGGCGTTGAGCGGGAGGGTCATGCCGGAGCAGAACAGGCCGGTGATCATCATCACCTGGATCGCGCCGGTGCCGTCCATGAGCCAGAAGCCGGTGAGGGCGACCAGAAAGCGGATGCTGAAACTCACCAGCGCCGCCAGGAACAGCGCGACCAGGAACAGCAGCCAGCGCAGCGGGTCGGTGGGCAGGGCCGTCGGGAAGAGCAGGGCACCCACCCCGAACGGGATGACACCCCGGCCGATCAGCTGGAACGCCGCGCGGCCGAGGTCGGCGGCGAGCCACCAGAGCTGGAGGTCGACCGGCCGGTACAGGTCGACGGCGACGTCGCCGGAGCGGATGCGCTCCATCAGGTCCATCTCGATGCCGCCGCTCTGCAAAGCCAGGGTCGCGAACAGGGCCTGGCCGAGCCAGACGTACGTCACGGCCTCCGCCTGGTCGTACCCTCCGAGGTGGGGACGCTCGTCCCACAGCGCGAGATAGGTGTAGACCAGGATCAGGCCGAAAACCGTGTTCGTGAACACCCCTGCGGCAGTCGCCACCCGGTACGTCGCGTACCTTCGGAAACCCCCCGCCACGACGGCCGCGTACAACCGTGCCGGACCCACGGCAACCGGCCTCCTGCTCCTCGTGTTTCCCTGCGTCTGCCTGTGACATTCCTCGCACGGCACCGAAGCGCAGGAGCTTAGTGCGCAGGATCGGTGACGTGCCACGCGTTTTCTTCACCAAAGCGTGCCGATTGCCGGGAACGGTTCGCATGGTGCGAGAGTCTTCAACCCGGGGGCGCGCGAAAATCGAGCACAGCAGGCAGTACGGCAACAGCAGGTAGTACCGCAGCGGTAGTACCTCTGCGGTACTACCGAGAACACGACAGTCCCGCCAGAGCACCAGGCACGCACAGGAGTCCGAGCAACACATGAGCGACGAGCCGCAGCCGCAGCGACCGACCCAGGGGTGGGCACCGAGAGAGCCCCTCGGCGACGCCACGGGCGTCCCGGACTCCCCTGAGGACGGCAAGAAGGCCAAGCGGCCGAAGCGGACCGGGTGGCGACGGCTGATCCCCACCTGGCGCATAGTGCTCGGCACCTTCATCGTCGGCGTCCTCGCCCTCGTCGGCCTGTTCTACCTCGGCTACTCGATGGTCAAGATCCCCCCGGCCAACGCGCTCGCCACCAAGCAGTCCAACCTCTACCTCTACGCGGACGGCACCGAGATCGCCCGCGACGGCGAGATCAACCGCGAGAACGTCACCCTCGCGCAGATCTCCAAGGACGCCCAGCACGCCGTGCTCGCCGCCGAGGACCGCGACTTCTACAGCGAGTCCGCCATCGACCCCAAGGCGATGCTGCGCGCCGGCATCAACACCGCGATGGGCAAGGGCAAGCAGTCCGGCTCCACCATCACCCAGCAGTACGTGAAGAACTACTACCTCGCGCAGGAGCAGACCGTCACCCGCAAGGTGAAGGAGTTCTTCATCTCCATCAAGCTGGACCAGGAGCAGAGCAAGGACAAGATCCTTGAGGGCTACCTGAACACGTCGTACTTCGGGCGTAACGCCTACGGCATCCAGGCCGCGGCCCAGGCGTACTACGGGGTCGACGCGACGGCCCTGACCCCGGCCCAGGGCGCCTACCTCGCCGCGCTGCTGAACGCCCCCAGCGAGTACGACGTCATCGCGCACCCCGAGAACAAGTCGGCGGCGCTGGCCCGCTGGAACTACGTCCTCGACGGCATGGTCAAGAAGGGCTGGCTGGAGCAGTCGAAGCGGACCGGGACGCAGTTCCCGACCCCGCTGGAGTCCAGCGGCGCCGCGACCGGCATGTCCGGGCAGCGGGGTTACATCGTCACCGCCATCAAGGACTACCTCAAGGACAACAAGATCCTCACCGAGGAGCAGCTCGACGGCGGCGGCTACCGCATCACCACCACGCTGGAGAAGGCCAAGCAGGACGCCTTCGTGAAGTCCGTCAACGACAACCTGATGGCCAAGCTCGACAAGAAGAACCGCAAGGTCGACAAGTACGTCCGCGCGGGCGGCGCCGCCGTCGACCCCAAGACCGGCAAGGTCCTCGCGATGTACGGCGGCATCGACTACGTCAAGCAGTACACGAACAACGCGACCCGCCAGGACTTCCAGGTCGGCTCCACCTTCAAGCCGTTCGTCTTCACCTCCGCGGTCGACAACAAGTCCGAGACGCAGGACGGCCGCCTCATCACCCCGAACACGGTGTACGACGGCACCAACAAACGCCCCGTGCAGGGCTGGAGCGGCGGCAGCTACAGCCCGGCCAACGAGGACGACGTCAACTACGGCAACGTCACCGTCCGCACCGCCACCGACAAGTCGATCAACTCGGTGTACGCGCAGATGGCCGTGGACGTCGGCTCCGACAAGGTCAAGGACACCGCGATCGCCCTGGGGCTGCCCCGTAGTACTCCGGAGCTCACCGCCTCCCCCTCGATCGCGCTCGGCGTCGCCACCGGCAGCGTCCTGGACATGGCCGAGGCGTACGCCACCCTCGCCAACCACGGCAAGCACGGCACGTACACCCTGATCGACAAGATCACCAAGGACGGCAGCACCACCATCGACCTGCCCGCCCAGAAGTCCACCCAGGCCGTCAGCCGCGAGGCCGCCGACACCACCACCGCGATCCTTCAGAGCGTCGTCGACAACGGCACCGCCACCGCCGCGCAGGCCGTCGGCCGGCCCGCCGCGGGCAAGACCGGCACCGCCGAGGAGGACCAGGCCGCCTGGTTCGCCGGCTACACGCCCGACCTCGCGACCGTCGTCTCCGTCATGGGCCAGGACCCCGAGACCGCCGCGCACAAGTCGCTGTACGGCGCGATGGGGCTGCCGCGCATCAACGGCGGTGGGGCACCGACCGAGATCTGGGCGCAGTTCATGAAGGACGCGCTGAAGGGGAAGCCGGTCGCCGACTTCGACCTCCAGCTCCAGGACGGGGCGGACGTCGTGCAGGACGTGCCGTCGACGCCGTCGGGCCAGGAGAGCACCGGGCCGGAGAACGGCGGCGAGACGCCGCCCGGCGGGACCACCGGCGGGGGCGCCGACCAGGGCCAGACCCAGGGGGCCGCGCAGGGCGCCGCTCAGGGGGCGGCCAACGGGGGTACTACGGGTGGCGCTGCCACCGGCGGGGGTGCGGCAACCGGAGGTACTCCGGGCGGCGCCACGGGCGGAGACACCTCCACCGGAGCCACCGGGGGTGCGGCGACCGGGGGTACTCCGGGTGGGGCCACGGGCGGAGACACCTCCGCCGGGGCCGGCGGGGATACGTCCACCGGCCCCGGCGGCTCGGCCGGGCCGACGGGTGGCGGGGGTGCCGGCGGGACGCCGGGGACGTAGAGCGGCTGCCGGGTAGTACGGGTATGACGGGGCCGGTCGGCGAGTGCCGGCCGGCCCCGAGGTATTACGGGTGGGGCTCAGTGACCGGAGGTCGCTCTGAGCCCCACCACCGCTATGAGGAGCAGGGCGACGAAGAAGACCCGGGCGGCCGTGGCGGGCTCGCCCAGCGCCGTCATCCCGACGACCGCGGCGCCGGCCGCGCCGATGCCGACCCAGACGCCGTAGGCGGTGCCGATGGGGAGCGTGCGGGCCGCGTAGGACAGCAGGAGCATGCTGGCGGCGATACCGGCGACGGTGAGCAGGCTGGGGACGAGGCGGGTGAAGCCTTCTGTGTACTTCATGCCGATCGCCCAGGCGACTTCGAGCAGACCGGCGAGGACGAGCAGGAACCAGGCCATGACGGCACCTCCGGAGACGTGACTCGGTACGGGGGTGCGTCGTCTTTTCCGCGGTGCTTCTCGGGGTTCCCGGTACGGCGCGTCTCGTCGGGGGTGTTCTCCACGCTAGCAAAGGAACGGCAAAAGGGGCCGGTGACGATGGTCACCGGCCCCTGCCGCTCAGGTACTACGGGGATGCGGTGGGCCTACAGGTACAGCCCCGTGGAGTCCTCCGACCCCTCGAAGCGGTCCGCGGCGACGGCGTGCAGGTCGCGCTCGCGCATCAGGACGTACGCCACGCCCCGCACCTCGACCTCGGCACGGTCCTCGGGGTCGTACAGGACCCGGTCGCCGGGCTCCACGGTCCGGACGTTCTGCCCGACCGCCACGACCTCGGCCCAGGCCAGCCGACGGCCCACCGCCGCCGTCGCCGGGATCAGGATCCCGCCGCCCGAACGCCGCTCGCCCTCACTGCTGTCCTGCCGTACCAGCACCCGGTCGTGCAGCATCCGGATCGGAAGCTTGTCGTGCTGGGTACCGCGCTCGTTACTGTTGCCGCTCACGTATCGAACCTACCTGCCTCGGGGAGACCCGTAAGCCTCAGGTCCTAGTCCTTGCGACGCCGGGTGCCCAGGACGAGGAGGCCGACGACGCCGACGGCCAGGAGGGCGACGGGGACGATGCGGTCGACGCGGGGGGCGCCGTCGTCGTCCGTGAACTTGCTCGTGACGTCGCTCACGACCCGGTTGACCTGGACGTACGCACGTCCGAGGGTGTGGTCGACGTTGGCGACGACCTTGGCCTTGGCGTCCCCGACGACGGTCTTGGGGTGAACCCGTACACCGATCTCGTCGAGCGTCTCGGCCAGCGTCTCGCGGCGGCGCTTGATGTCCGCCTCGATCTGCGCCGGGGATCTGGTGTCCGGCGTGTCCGCAGTGTCCGCCACCGTACGGCCTCCGAAGTCTGCTGATGCGTTGTTCCGCACAGTCTGTCAGTTTCCCGGCCGGGTGCACGGGCAGGGGGCACCCTTGTCGCGTGCCCGTCTCGTCGCGCACCCGGATACGCTGGCCGGATGAGCGAGCGACTCCAGCCCGGCGAACCGGCCCCCGCGTTCACCCTTTCCGACGCCGACGGCAACGAGGTGTCCCTTGCGGACCACAAGGGCCGCAAGGTCATCGTCTACTTCTACCCGGCGGCCCTGACGCCCGGCTGCACCAAGCAGGCGTGCGACTTCACCGACAACCTCTCCCTGCTGGCCGACGCCGGCTACGACGTCATCGGCATCTCCCCCGACAAGCCCGAGAAGCTCGCCAAGTTCCGCGAGCAGGAGTCCCTCCGGGTGACCCTCCTCGCCGACCCCGACAAGGCCGTACTTGAGGCCTACGGGGCGTACGGGGAGAAGAAGCTGTACGGCAAGACCGTCGTCGGCGTCATCCGCTCCACGGTCGTCGTCGACGAGGCGGGGAACGTCGAGCGGGCGCTGTACAACGTGAAGGCCACGGGGCACGTCGCGAAGATCATCAAGGATCTCGGGGTCTGAGGCGTCGAGTCGGCAACTTCCGGCCCGCAGGCCCGCATCGGGGTTCGCCCGGTGCGGGCCGCCGCACGTCCGGCGCATGCCACAAAGGCAGGAGAAGGCGGCGGGCATCTGCCGGTACGATGACGGAGAGCTAGCGGCGGTGGTGCAATGGCGACACAGCAGACTTAGGATCTGTGGCCCTTGATCGGGCTTGAGGGTTCGAATCCCTTCCGCCGCACTCCAACGGCCTGCGAATCGAAGGAATGATTCGCAGGCCGTTTCCGTGCTAGCCGAGCAGCTCCCGCACGACGGGAACGAGCCCCCGAAACGCCTCCCCCCGATGACTGATCGCGTTCTTCTCCGCAGCCGTCAGCTCCGCGCAGCTCCTGTTCTCGCCGTCCGGCTGGAGGATCGGGTCGTAGCCGAAGCCGTTGGTGCCGGTGGGGGTGTGGCGGAGGGTGCCGCGGAGCCGCCCCTCGACGACGCGTTCCGTGCCGTCGGGGAGGGCGAGGGCCGCCGCGCAGGCGAAGTGGGCGCCTCGGTGTTCGTCGGCGATGTCGGCGAGCTGGGCGAGGAGGAGCTCCAGGTTGGCGCGGTCGTCGCCGTGGGTGCCGGACCAGCGGGCGGAGAAGATGCCGGGGGCGCCGTTCAGGACGTCGACGCAGAGGCCGGAGTCGTCGGCGACGGCGGGGAGGCCGGTGGCCTGCGCGAGGGCGTGGGCCTTGAGGAGCGCGTTCTCGGCGAACGTCACGCCTGTCTCCTTGACGTCGGGGACGTCGGGGTAGGCGTCGGCGCCGACCAGTTCGTGCGGCAGTCCGGCTTCGGCGAGGATCGCGTGGAGTTCGGTGATTTTGCCGGTGTTGCGGGTGGCGAGGATAAGGCGGGTCATGGGGGTCAGTATTACGGGGGCCGGGACTTGAGGGTTACGGGGTGCCGGGGCGAGGGCGGGGTGGTGCTCGACGCACCGCGCGCCCTGGAAACCCCGTCCCCCTCAAGTCACCCCCGCCTCAGGTCCCCCCACCTGAAGTCACCCCCGCCTCAGGGCGTGCACACCTTCGTCAGCTCCCCCGCCGCATCCGTCAGCGGACTCAGATCCGGCGTCCTGTCCCCGCTGTCGACCGCCTTGCGGACGTTCGTGACCGCGTCCCGGAGGCTGTCGACGGCCTTGTTGACGTCGGTGTCGTCGGTCTTGTCGCCGAGGCTGTCGAGGTTCTTGTCGATGCCGGCGAGGGATTCGTCGAGCCGGGTGGGGTCGGTGGCGGCGTTCTCCACGGCCTGCTGGAGGTCGGTGACGCTGTCGGCGACGGTCTCGGCGGTCTGGACGCAGTCGAGCGCCTTGTTGACGGCGTCGCACCCCGTCATCGTGAACCCTGTGGTGAGGGCGATCGCCGCGGTGGCGGCGGCAGTGGCGATTCGGCGACCTCGGCGTCGTCGGAGCGCGGCCATGGCGGTGGTTCCTCCCGTGCGTACAGCCTCCGGCTCCTGCCGCGAGGCCCCCGTGTCGGGCTTCCGGTCAGAAGCCCCCTCTGTACTGCCCAAGACGCGAGGAAAAGCGGCACAGTTGCTCCACCGTACCGCCTTCCTTGGTTTCTCCTTTACCTTTCCAGGGCCTGCTCCAGTGCGGCCTTCTGGAGTGCCGCGAGGTCCGCGCAGCCGGAAACGGCCAGATCCAGCAGGGAGTTGAGCTCGTCGCGGGCGAACGGCTCGGCCTCGGCGGTGCCTTGGACCTCGACGAAGCGGCCGTCGCCGGTGCAGACGACGTTCATGTCGGTGTCCGCGCGGACGTCCTCCTCGTAGCAGAGGTCGAGGAGCGGCACACCGCCGACGATGCCGACGGACACGGCGGAGACGGTGCCGACGAGGGGCTGGCGGCCCGCCTTGATCAGCTTGCGGCCCTGCGCCCAGCCGATCGCGTCGGCGAGGGCGACGTACGCGCCGGTGATGGCGGCGGTCCGGGTGCCGCCGTCCGCCTGGAGGACGTCGCAGTCGAGGACGATCGTGTTCTCGCCGAGCGCCTTGTAGTCGATGACGGCGCGCAGGGAGCGGCCGATGAGGCGGCTGATCTCGTGGGTGCGTCCGCCGATCTTGCCGCGGACGGACTCGCGGTCGCCGCGGCTGTTGGTGGCGCGGGGGAGCATGGAGTACTCGGCGGTGACCCAGCCCTCTCCGCTGCCCTTGCGCCAGCGGGGGACGCCTTCGGTGACGGAGGCCGTGCAGAAGACCTTCGTGTCGCCGAAGGAGACGAGGACGGAGCCCTCGGCGTGCTTGCTCCAGCCGCGTTCCAGGGTGACCGGGCGGAGCTGTTCAGGGGTGCGGCCGTCGATTCGAGACATGGTGACGAGCCTATCGGCACCGGCGAAAGGGGCTCCTCCCGGCGTGGGAGAAGCCCCTGGGGGAGCCCCGTAGTACCTGGGGGCGACCCGTAGTACCCGTAGTACCCGAGGCCTACATCATGTCCTCGATGTCCGACGCGATCGGGTCCGCGTCGGTGCCGATGACGACCTGGACGGCCGTCCCCATCTTGACGACGCCGTGCGCGCCGGCGGCCTTGAGGGCGGCCTCGTCGACGAGGTCGGGGTTGATCACCTCGGTGCGCAGCCGGGTGATGCAGCCCTCGACCTCCTCGATGTTCTCGATGCCCCCGAGCCCGGCGACGATCTTCTCTGCCTTGGTGGCCATGTCGGTCTCCTCACGCACAGTTGGCCCAACTTCGCGAGCGATTGTGGCGTGTGTACCGAATGATGGCGTCACAGCTTCCCAATCGTCGAGAACTGGTCTACACCACCTGACAGGCGGTCGCCAATCCATGAGTGCCGACAGTGCAGTGAGCCCGGTCCGCGCCCGCTGGGGCGCGCTGTTCCAGGGCCTTCAGAAAATGGGCCGCAGCCTCCAGTTGCCGATCGCCGTGCTGCCGGCGGCGGGCATCCTCAACCGGCTGGGCCAGCCGGACGTGTTCGGCGACGACGGGCTGGGCTGGACGAACGTCTCGAAGGTGATGGACAGCGCGGGCGGCGCGCTGCTCAACGCGGACCTCGGGCTGCCGCTGCTGTTCTGCGTGGGCGTCGCGATCGGCATGGCGAAGAAGGCTGACGGGTCGACGGCGCTGGCGGCGGTCGTCGGATTCCTCGTCTACCACAACGTGTTGCACAAGTTCCCGAAGGACTGTGCGGCCGGGGCGAAGGCGCTCCCCGACATCGGCTGCCAGGCGGCGGACGGCGGCGTAACCGCTTTCACCTTCCAGAACCCGGGGGTGTTCGGCGGCATCGTGATGGGGCTGCTGGCCGCGTTCTTCTGGCAGCGCTACCACCGGACGAAGCTGGTGGACTGGCTGGGCTTCTTCAACGGGCGCCGGCTGGTGCCGATCATCATGGCGTTCGTGGCGATCGCGGTCGCCGCGCTGTGCCTGTGGGTCTGGCCGCCGATCGGTGACGGTCTGGAGAACTTCAGCGACTGGCTGAACGGGCTGGGCGCGTGGGGTGCCGGGGTGTTCGGGATCGCCAACAGGGCTTTGCTGGTGGTGGGGTTGCACCAGTTCCTGAACGTGCCGATCTGGTTCCAGTTCGGGTCGTACACGAAGCCGGACGGCACGGTCGTGCACGGCGACATCAACATGTTCCTCCAAGGGGACCCGCACGCGGGGCTGTTCACCTCGGGGTTCTTCCCCATCATGATGTTCGCCTTGCCTGCGGCGGCACTTGCGATCGCGCACACCGCAAGACCAGCGCGCCGTAAGGAGGTCGGCGGTCTGATGCTGTCGGTGGCGCTGACGTCGTTCGTCACCGGCATCACGGAGCCGATCGAGTACTCGTTCCTGTTCATCGCGCCGGCGCTGTACGCGGTGCACGCGGTGCTGACCGGTGTCTCGATGGCGGTGACGTGGGGGCTCGGGGTGCATGACGGGTTCAGTTTCTCGGCGGGGCTCATCGACTACGTCATCAACTGGAATCTGGCGACGATGCCCTGGGCGATCATTCCGATCGGGCTCTGTTTCGCCGTCGTCTACTACGTGGTGTTCCGGTTCGCAATCGTCCGGTTCGACCTGAAGACGCCGGGGAGGGAGCCGGAGGAGGAGCGGGAGGACGTCACCAAAGCGTGACCGCGGGTGCCTTAACAGGGGGCTTAACTCATACCTCTCCCCATGCTAGAAAAGGTCTACACCACACACTGGTGTAGACCTTTTTCGCGTCCTCCCCCACCCCTGAAGGAACCTCTCTATGAGCACGGCCGGTGCCGCTCCCACGGCAGAGAAACAAGCCTCGAAAGGCGCGGCCGTGATGGCCGTCATGCAGCGCATCGGCCGCAGCCTGATGCTGCCGGTGGCGGTGCTGCCGGCCGCCGCGCTGCTGGTGCGCCTCGGCAACACCGACATGCTCGGCGACCCCTCATTCCCCGGCTTCCTGACGAAGATCGCCTCCTTCATGGCGGCCGGCGGCAACGCGATCCTCGACAACATGGCGCTGCTGTTCGCGGTCGGGATCGCGATCGGCTTCGCGAAGAAGTCGGACGGCTCGACCGCGCTCGCGGCGGTCACCGGCTACCTGGTCTTCAAGAACGTCCTCGGCACGTTCACGGACAAGAACCTGCCGAAGGTCGCGACGGCCGTGGACGGCAAGGTCGTGATGGTGGACGCGCCCGTCGACGCGAAGGTGCTCGGCGGGGTCGTGATGGGGATCGTCGTGGCGCTGCTCTATCAGCGCTTCCACCGCACCAAACTCCCGGACTGGGCAGGGTTCTTCGGCGGCCGGCGGCTGGTGCCGATCCTCTCCGCGTTCGCGGGTCTGCTGATAGGCATCGTCTTCGGTTACATCTGGCCGGTGTTGGGCGCCGGGCTGCACAACTTCGGTGAGTGGCTGGTGGGTTCGGGCGCGGTCGGGGCCGGGATCTTCGGGGTGATGAACCGGGCGCTGATCCCGATCGGCATGCACCACCTGCTGAACTCGTTCCCGTGGTTCCAGGCGGGCGAGTACCACGGCAAGAGCGGTGACATCGGGCGCTTCCTGGCCGGGGACCCGTCCGCGGGGCAGTTCATGACCGGCTTCTTCCCGATCATGATGTTCGCGCTGCCGGCCGCCTGCCTCGCGATCGTGCACTGCGCGCGGCCGGAGCGGCGCAAGACCGTCGGCGGCATGATGTTCTCGCTCGCGCTGACCTCGTTCGTCACCGGCGTCACCGAGCCGATCGAGTTCACGTTCATGTTCATCGCCCCGGTGCTGTACGCGATCCACGCGGTCCTCACCGGTGTCTCCATGGCGCTGACCTGGGCGCTCGGCATGAAGGACGGGTTCGGCTTCTCGGCGGGTGTGGTCGACTTCGGCCTCAACCTGGGGATCGCCACCAACCCGTGGGGGCTGGTGCTGGTGGGCCTGTGCTTCGGCGCGCTCTACTACGTCGTCTTCCGCTTCGCGATCACGAAGTGGAACCTGCCGACCCCGGGCCGCGAGCCGGAGGGCGAGGACCTGACCAAGGGGTAGTACCTGAGAGGGACAAGAAAGCACCCGGGGCCCTGAACTGCCCCGGGTGCCTCCATGTTCGTCCCCGTAATACCCGTAGAACCCGTACTACCCGTAGTACTCAGATCTCGTACGACGCTCTCGCCGCTGCCAGTTCCACCGGGCCGTCGTACACCGCGCGGGCGTCGGCCAGGTTGACCTGGGGGTCGGTCCACGGAGGGATGTGGGTGAGGACGAGGCGGCGGACGCCCGCCCTGGTGGCCGTCTCCCCCGCCTCCCGGCCGTTGAGGTGCAGGTCGGGGATGTTCTCCTTGCCGTGCGTGAAGGCGGCCTCGCACAGGAACAGGTCGGCGCCTCGGGCGAGTTCGTCGAGCACAGGGGTGACACCGGTGTCGCCGGAGTAGGCGAGCGCCTTGCCCCCGTGCTCCACGCGGATGCCGTACGCCTCGACCGGGTGGGCGACGCGTTCGGTGTGGACCGTGAAGGGGCCGATGTCGAAGGTGGACGGCTTGACCGTGTGGAAGTCGAAGACCTCGCTCATCGAGGACGCCGACGGCGTGTCCGCGTACGCCGTGGTCAGCCGGTGTTCGGTGCCTTCGGGGCCGTAGACCGGGATCGGGTCGCACCGGCCGCCGTCGTGCCGGTAGTAACGGGCCACGAAGTAGGCGCACATGTCGATGCAGTGGTCGGCGTGCAGATGGGTCAGGAAGACCGCGTCGAGGTCGTAGAGACCGCAGTGGCGCTGCAACTCGCCCAGGGCGCCGTTGCCCATGTCGAGAAGCAACCGGAAGCCGTCGGCCTCGACGAGGTAGCTCGAACAGGCCGAATCCGCGGACGGGAACGACCCCGAGCAGCCGACGACGGTGAGCTTCATGATGCAGAAACCTCCGCTGGCGGGAACCGAGGGGACACCGGCGGTCGCCGATGGCGCCGGGGGACCGGATGCCACCGGCTCTGCCGGGTAGTGCCGGCGCCGCCGGACCTCACGAAGGAACCGGAAGGCCGGGAGTGCCGGTGGACCGGGCCCGAAGAGTGCGTGGGAAACGGGCGTCGGGGGTCGTGCGGTCCGTAGAGCGTAAGGCGCAAAACCCCCCTTCGCGCCGTTGCCAGGGGCCGTTGTGGGCGAACTCACCTGCGGTGTCACCGGTTCGGCTGGAAGTGGGGCGCGTGGGGATCGCGAGAGGGCGCGCGGCGGGTGGCGCGCGCCGGTAACGTCGTCCTCATGGACACGTCCTGGTGGCTGGCGCTCGCGGCGGTGGTGCTGCTCGCGCTGGTCGCCACGCTCGTCGACGGGTGGGGTCGGGTGCCCCGGCGGCGGGGCGGCCGTCAGGTGCGGCAGGCGCACGCCGGTCCGCAGCCCTCGGAGATCTGGTGGGCGGACGGGCATCCGTGTCTCGTCCTGACGTCGCACGGGGAGTACGTGACCGTCGCGAGGATCAGCGGGAAGTTCCACGACGGGCGGTCAGGGGTGATTCCGCTGCCACCGGGGGCCGTGGGGGACGCGCAGGGGCGGCCGAGTTTCCTGGAGACCGACGAGTTGCTGGAGGTACCCGTAGGGGATCTGCGGCGCCGGGTCGGGGTGGTGGACCCGGCCCTGTGGGACCAGGTCCGGCACCTGACCTGAGCACTACGGGTATTACGGGTATTACGGGTACTACGCCCAGAGTTGGCCCTGAAGCGTCTCGATCGCTTCTTCCGTCGTCGCCGCCGTGTACACCCCAGTGGAGAGGTACTTCCAGCCGCCGTCCGCGACGACGAAGACGATGTCGGCGGACTCCCCCGCCGCCACGGCCTTGCGGCCGACGCCGATCGCCGCGTGCAGGGCGGCGCCGGTGGAGACGCCCGCGAAGATGCCTTCCTGCTGGAGGAGTTCACGGGTGCGGGTCACCGCGTCGGCGGAGCCCACGGAGAAGCGGGTGGTGAGGACGGAGGCGTCGTACAGCTCGGGGACGAAGCCCTCGTCGAGGTTGCGCAGGCCGTACACGAGGTCGTCGTACCGCGGCTCGGCGGCGACGATCCTGACGTCCGGCTTGTGCTCGCGCAGGTAGCGGCCGACCCCCATCAGGGTTCCCGTAGTACCGAGGCCGGCGACGAAGTGGGTGATCGAGGGGAGGTCCGTGAGGATCTCGGGGCCGGTGGTGGCGTAGTGGGCGCCCGCGTTGTCGGGGTTCCCGTACTGGTACAGCATCACCCAGTCGGGGTGCTCGGCCGCGAGTTCCTTCGCGACGCGGACGGCGGTGTTGGAGCCGCCGGCGGCCGGGGAGGGGATGATCTCGGCGCCCCACATCGCGAGCAGTTCGCGGCGCTCCTGCGAGGTGTTCTCGGGCATCACGCAGACCATGCGGTAGCCCTTGAGCTTGGCCGCCATGGCGAGCGAGATGCCGGTGTTGCCGCTGGTGGGCTCCAGGATCGTGCAGCCCGGGGTGAGCCGGCCGGCTTTCTCCGCCTGCTCGATCATGTGCAGCGCGGGGCGGTCCTTGACGGAGCCGGTGGGGTTGCGGTCCTCCAGCTTGGCCCAGATCGAGACCTCGGGGGACGGCGACAGCCGCGGCAGGCGCACCAGGGGGGTGTTGCCCACCGCGGCCAGCGGGGAGTCGTAGCGCATACCGGTATCAGGCCATGCCGCCGGCGACGGCCGGCAGGATCGTCACCGTGTCGCCGTCGGCCAGCTTGGTGTTGATGCCGTCCACGAAGCGGACGTCCTCGTCGTTGAGGTAGACGTTGACGAAGCGGCGCAGCTTGCCCTCGTCCACGATCCGGGCGTGGATGCCCGCGTGCCGCGTCTCCAGGTCGGAGAACAGGTCGGCGAGGGTCTCCCCGGCGCCCTCGACGGCCTTCGCGCCGTCGGTGTACTGGCGGAGGATGGTGGGGATGCGGACCTCGATGGCCATGGCTCAGGGCTCCTGTCGGAAGGTGGGCGGCGCAGGGACGTGCGAGTGGGCGCCGAAGCCTTACGGGGCGTACGGCGCGGGCAGGGCCGGCGTCAACAGATGGCGGCGGCGCACCTGCACAGGTCGACGTGCAGCCGCGCCACGAGCAGCTCGCCCGGCGTCCTCGTGCTCACGTCGTTCACAACCATGGGCTCATCGTATCGATTCCCGTCCCGCCTTCCGGAAGATGCTTCCACATGGCGGACTCGATACGACCGAGGTATGAGACAGGGAGTACCTGGGAGGCAGGGGGTGTCCAGGGGTACCTGGGAGGTACGGGGTTCCCCTTAGGCGGAGTCCCGTACGACCAGCCGCGTCGGCACCACCACCGACGCCGCCCGCCTCCCCTCGTACACCGGCCCGCACACCAGCTCCGCCATCAGCCGTCCCATGCCCTCGACGTCCTGGTGGACGGTCGTCAGGGGCGGGTCGGTGGCCTCGGCGATGCGGGTGAGGTCGTCGAAGCCGACGAGGGCGACGTCCTCGGGGACGCGGCGGCCTCGTTCGCGCAGGGCCTGGAGGGCGCCGGAGGCCATCAGGTCGGAGGCGGCGAAGACGGCGTCGAGGCCGGGGCGGCGGTCGAGGAGGGCCCGCATCGCACGGGCCGCGCCGTCGCGGGTGTAGTCCGCGCGTTCCGTGAGGGCGGGGTCGGCGTCCGGGAGGACGTCGCGGTAGCCGGCGAGGCGGTCGGCGGCGGAGGGCTCCTGGTCGTAGGGGCCGGTGACGGTGGCGACGCGGGTGCGGCCGAGCGCGGTGAGGTGGGCGACCGCCTGCCGGGCGCCGCCGCGGTTGTCGCAGTCGACGTGGACGTACGCGGTGTCGTCGGCGCCCACGCGGGACCGGCCGCCGAAGACGGCGGGCAGGCCGGTGCGGGCGATCAGCGCGCCGAGGTGGTCGTCGGGGCGCAGCGAGAAGAGGATCGCGCCGTCGACATGGCCGCCGGCGAGGTAGTCGGCGATGCGCGCGTGGTCGTCCGGCTCGTCGAGGAACAGCAGGACGGCCTGGGCGCCGTGCCGGGTGAGTTCGCGGCGGATGCCGCGCAGGAGGATGTCGAAGAAGGGGTCCATGAACAGGCGGTCCTGGGGCTGCGTCGCCACCACGGCGACGGCTCCGGTGCGCCGGGTGACGAGCTGGCGGGCGGCCTGGTTCGGGACGTAGCCGAGGTCCGCGATCACCTCGCGGACCTTCTCGATCACCTCGGCGCGGACCTTGGGCGCACCGTTGAGGACCCTCGACACCGTTGTCCTGGAGACTCCGGACCGGCGTGCCACGTCCTCGATCGTGGGGCGTTTTGCCTGCGTCAACACCGTCTCCGTCACGTCGAGTTGGGCTCCGTACGGCTCAACTCGGGCCGTACGGGGTCAGTATGCCGCGACGACCCTGACCTCTTCCTCCGTGATTTCGCCGTCGACGATGCGGAACGAGCGGAACTGGAAAGGGCCGTTGCCGTCGGTGTCGGCGGTGGAGACGAGGACGTAGTGGGCGCCGGGTTCGTTGGCATAGGTGACGTCCGTGCGGGAGGGGTAGGCCTCGGTCGCGGTGTGGGAGTGGTAGATGACGACCGGTTCCTCGTCGCGGTCGTCCATCTCCCGGTACAGCTTCAGCAGGTCGCCGGAGTCGAACTCGTAGAACGTGGGGGACATCGCCGCGTTCAGCATGGGGACGAACCGCTCCGGGCGGTCCGAGCCCGCCGGGCCCGCGACGACTCCGCACGCCTCGTCGGGGTGGTCCTTGCGGGCGTGGGCGACGATCTGGTCGTGGAGGGCCTGGGTGATGGTCAGCATGGTCGCCAGGATAAGCAGCGGGCCCCGTAGTACCGAGGGTCGGTACTACGGGGCCCGGATGCCGGACAGGGCGGCTCGACGGCGGAGGGCGGCGCGGGTACTACGGGTACTACGGGGCCCGCCGGCGTCGTCCGGCCGGGTCAGCCGACCTTGTCGTAAGCCTCGCGGCCGTCCCGCTCCGTGAGCTCGGGGTTCGACTTCTTCAGCACGGCCCATCCGATGGCGAGGGCGGCGACCCAGCCGGCCATGACGTACAGGCAGGTGCGCGCCTCGGAGTCGTAGGCGATGAGCCCCGTCACGAACAGCAGGAAGACTATGGCGATCCAGCTGCACACCGAGCCGCCCGGGGCCGGGAAGGACGAGGCCGGGAGGCGGCCCGCGACCACGGCACGCCGGTACAGGACGTGGCTGATCAGGATCATCAGCCAGGTCCAGATGCCCGCGGCGGTCGCGATGGAGGTGACGTACCCGAACGCCTTGTCGGGGACGATGTAGTTGAGGACGACGCCGATGCCCATGAAGAGGACGGAGACGGTGATGCCGAAGGCCGGGGTCTTCGTGGCGGACAGCCGCTTGAAGGCGGCCGGGGCCTCGCCGTTGTCCGCGAGGGTACGCAGCATGCGACCTGTGGAGTACATACCCGAGTTGCACGAGGACAGGGCGGCCGTGAGGACCACGAAGTTGACGATGCCGGCGCCGGCCGGGATGCCGATCTTCGCGAACGCCTCGACGAACGGCGAGACGCCGGGCTGGAACTCGGTCCACTTGACGATGCACAGGATCACGGTGAGCGCGCCGATGTAGAAGAGCGCGATGCGCCAGGGCAGCGTGTTGATCGCCTTGGGCAGGGTCTTCTCGGGGTTCTCGGACTCACCCGCGGTGACGCCGACCAGCTCGACGGCGAGGTAGGCGAACATGACACCCTGAAGGGTCATCAGGGACGAGCCGATGCCCTTGGGGAAGAAGCCGTCGAAGGCCCAGAGGTTGGAGACGGCGGCGGTGTCGCCCGCGCTGCTGAAGCCGAAGGTCAGCACGCCGAGGCCGATGACGATCATGCCGATCAGGGCGGTGACCTTGACCATCGAGAACCAGAACTCCAGCTCGCCGAAGAGCTTCACGGAGATCAGGTTGACGCCGAAGAGGATCACCAGGAACACCAGCGCCGTCACCCATCGGGGGATCGCCGGGAACCAGTAGTTGACGTAGATCGCGGCGGCGGTCAGCTCGGCCATGCCGGTGACCACCCACATCAGCCAGTACGTCCAGCCGGTGAGATAGCCGAAGAACGGGCCGAGGAACTCCCGGGAGTACTCCGCGAAGGAGCCCGAGACCGGCCGGTAGAGCAGCAGCTCACCGAGCGCGCGCATGATGAAGAAGATGATCACGCCGGCGAGGGCGTACATCAGGATGAGGCTGGGGCCGGCCTTGGCGATGTTGGCCCCGGCGCCGAGGAAGAGGCCGACGCCGATGGCGCCGCCGATGGCGATCATCTGCACCTGGCGGCTGCCGAGCCCGCGCTCGTAGCCCTCCTCGGGTGCTTTGTCCGTGCCGCCGTTCTCTGTGTCGACCTGAGCGGAGGTCATGTTGGTGGTGCGCCTTTCTCCATGCCGATCCGGGCCCTGGTCGACCACGGATCGGGTTTCAATCCCCCGGAACTGCTGGAGCGGGCACCCCTGGGGGGATGCCCTTGCCTGGCCGGCGATCAACCGGCTCGGTGGCGCACCCGGCGGCGCATACGGATGGTGCTCGCCGGGCGGTCGTGAAGATTTATCACGACTGGAATATCAGTCGCCCGGAGCTGATGTGATGGAGCACACAGGAAGAAGCGGACAAACGGCCCATCCAGCGATCAAAACCGACCGCCCCTTTGACGGGATCGTTATGTCGATTTGAGCGCCGTCTGAGCAACGGCACTCAGGGTCGGATCAGGGTCGGGCGGTGGGGGCCGGATCAGGGCATAAGGGTGCCGACCAGGGTCTCCTGGAGACCTCCGAGCCACAGGTACGCCATGACCATGGGCTTACGGGGGTCGTCGTCCGGGAGGTGGTAGAGGAGGTCGGTGTCGTCCTCGGCGGTGATGTCGAGGCGGGAGCCGATCGCGAGGCGCAGATCGTTCAGGGCGCCGAGCCATTTGCGGGAGGCGTCGGTCGTCAACTGGAGGACGGCGCCGCCGACGCCGTCCGAGTCCAGCTCGTCCAGGGAGCGGATCACGGCGAGGGCGTTCTCGCGCTTGCCGGCGCGCAGGTCGTTCTCGGTGAAACGGCGGAACTCGGCGGAGTGCGCCCGCTGTTCGTCCTTCTGACGGGGTGTCGCCTCGGGGTCGGTGTAGCCGTCCGGGAAGAGCCGCAGGAGCACCGGGTCGGACGGCGGTTCGCTCGGGCCCTCGGCGAAGAGTCCGGCGAGCGGGTCGGCGGAGGCGTCCTCGGCGGGCCCGGGGCCGATCAGCTCCAGGAGCTGGACCGCCAGCGAGCGGATGATCGAGATCTCGACGTCGTCGAGTGCGACGGCCGCGCCGCCGCCGGGGAGCGGTTCGAAGATGCCTGGCATGAAACCGGTCGTAGCACTTTCGGTGTAGGGGACGCGGGGACGGGGGAGCTACGGGGACTACTTGCGGTCCTGCTGGAGCGTGGCCCACAGCCCGTAGCCGTGCATCGCCTGCACATCCCGCTCCATCTCCTCACGGGTGCCGTTGGAGACGACCGCGCGGCCCTTGTGATGGACGTCGAGCATGAGCTTGGTGGCTTTGTCCTTGCTGTAGCCGAAGTACGTCTGGAACACATACGAGACATAGCTCATGAGGTTGACGGGGTCGTTGTGCACGATCGTGACCCAGGGGACGTCGGGCTCCGCCACGGCGAAGACCTCCTCCACCGTCTCGGTGCGTTCGATCTCTGCGGGAGCGGGTGACGTCACACGTCCCATGCTGCCACGCGAACTCGAAATCGTCACACTGACGAAATGGGAGTACGATCCGCTGCATGAACCCTGCGGACCTTGGGCTGCCGGTCGACGTCCCGTCCACGGCGCTCTTCACCGACCAGTACGAGCTGACGATGCTGCGGGCCGCCCTGAAGGCGGGCACGGCCGAGCGGCGCAGCGTGTTCGAGGTCTTCACCCGGCGCCTCCCGGAGGGCCGCCGCTACGGCGTCGTAGCGGGCACCGGCCGAGTGCTGGACGCCGTCGAGAACTTCCGCTTCGACGCCGGGGTGATCGGCTTCCTGCGGGAGCGGAACATCGTCGACGACGAGACGCTGGACTGGCTGGCGTCGTACCGCTTCTCCGGGGACATCTGGGGGTACCCCGAAGGTCAGGTGTACTTCCCTGGCTCTCCGGTACTACGGGTCGAGGGCTCGTTCGCGGAGTGCGTGCTCCTGGAGACCGTGATCCTCTCCATCCTCAACCACGACTCCGCGATCGCCGCCGCCGCGTCCCGGATGTCCTCGGCGGCGGGCGAGCGCCCCCTGATCGAGATGGGCGCCCGCCGCACGCACGAGCTGGCCGCCGTCGCCGCCGCCCGCGCCGCGTACGTCGGCGGCTTCGCCACCACCTCCGACCTCGCCGCCGGCTTCCGCTACGGCATCCCCACGGTGGGCACCAGCGCCCACGCGTTCACCCTGCTGCACGACACCGAGCGCGACGCCTTCCACGCCCAGGTCGACTCCCTCGGCAGGGGTACGACCCTCCTCGTCGACACGTACGACGTCGCCGAGGCCGTCCGTACCGCCGTGGAGGTAGCCGGACCCGAGCTCGGCGCCGTCCGCATCGACTCGGGTGACCTGCTCCTCGTGGCCCATCGCGTACGACAGCAACTGGACGCGCTGGGCGCGACCGATACGCGGATCATCGTCACCTCCGACCTCGACGAGTACGCCATCGCGTCGCTCGCGGCGGCGCCGGTGGACGCGTACGGCGTCGGCACCCAGCTCGTCACGGGGTCGGGGCACCCCACCTGCTCGATGGTCTACAAGCTGGTCGCGCGGGCGGAGTCGGCGGACCCGAAGGCGCCCCTGGTGCCCGTGGCCAAGAAGTCGTCCGGGGGGAAGACCTCCCTGGGGGGACGCAAGTGGGCGGCCCGCCGACCCGACCCCTACGGGATCGCCGAGGCAGAGGTCGTCGGCACCGGGCCCGTACCCGTAGAACTCTCGGACCACCAGCTCCACGTGGAGCTGGTGAAGGGCGGCGAGGTCGTCGGGCGTGAACCTCTGGACGTAGTACGTGAGAGGCACATCGCCGTACGTTCCCGGCTGCCGCTGTCGGCCACGCAGCTCTCGCGAGGGGAACCGGTTCTTCCGACGGAGTACCTCGTGGGGAGGTCGGGTAGTTAGGGCGGTGTGCCGCCCCCGCACACAGAGGTACCCCACAGCCGCTCCCCCCATGACCGAAGGACACCGACCATGCGCCGCGCACTGATCGTCGTAGACGTGCAGAACGACTTCTGCGAGGGGGGCAGCCTCGCGGTCGCCGGCGGCGCGGACGTCGCCGCCGCGATCACCGAACTCATCGGGCAGGCCGCCGGTACCGGCTACCGGCACGTCGTCGCCACCCGCGACCACCACATCGCCCCCGGCGGGCACTTCGCCGACGACCCCGACTTCGTCCACTCCTGGCCCGCGCACTGCGTCGCCGGCACCGAAGGGGTCGGTTTCCACCCCAACTTCGCCCCCGCCGTCGCCTCCGGCGCGGTCGACGCCGTCTTCGACAAGGGGACGTACTCGGCCGCGTACAGCGGGTTCGAGGGGGTCGACGAGAACGGGGTGGCACTCGCGGAGTGGCTGCGGGAGCGGGGGGTCGACGAGGTCGACGTCGTCGGGATCGCCACGGATCACTGCGTGCGGGCCACCGCGTTGGACTCGGCTCGGGAGGGGTTTCGGACGCAGGTGCTGCTGGATCTGACGGCGGGGGTGGCGAAGGGGACGACTGAGCGGGCGATCGAGGAGATGCGGGGGGCGGGAGTGGAGTTGTCGGGGAAGGCGGTGGTTTGAGGGGGTGTTGGGGGTGTCGGGCGGGGGCTGCGGGTGGGGGTCTCGTCGCCGGGTGAGGTGCGAGTGCCGTCGGGGGAGGCGTGCACGCCGTCGGGGCAATTCCCTTACGCCATCGGGAAGTTCGGGCGTGGGGGCAGGCGGGCGAGGTGTGCATGCCGTCGGCGTACGGGGGCGGGGCTGCGGGTAGGGCCTCGTCGCCGGGCGAGGCGTGAGTGTCGTCGGGAGAGGCGTGCACGCCGTCGAGGTAATTCCCTTACACCGTCGGGCAGTTCGGGCGTGGCGGCTGTCAGGTGAGTCGCGTCGGCGCCGAGTTGTTTCGTCGAGGTGCCGGATCTGGGGGCAACTGGCCCATGTCGTCAGCCGCTTTCCGCGCTCTGCCTTACAACTCCCTTGCTCCACTTTCCAGTTGACCCGCCTCAGCTCGTTCGGTTTCTTCCGTGGTGCGGCGGGGCAGGATCGGCTCGCATGTCATCCGCATGATCAGGAAGGGGCCGGAGATGGCGCAGCAGGGGACCGTCAAGTGGTTCAACGGGGAGAAGGGGTTCGGGTTCATCTCTCCGGACGGCGGCGGCGCGGACGTCTTCGTGCACTACTCCGCGATCGTGGGGACGGGCTTCCGGAACCTGGAGGAGAACCAGCGGGTCGAGTTCGAGACGACGCAGGGGCAGCGGGGTCCGCAGGCCGCGGACGTTCGCGGGGTCTGAGCCTCCCCTCCCCCAAGGCTCCCGCGTTCTTTCCGCAGGGCCTTCCGGTTCCTCTTGTGCCGGCCGGTGAGTTTTCGCCGGGCGGCGAGTCCCATCTGTGTCATGGTCGTGGCCACCGGCACAGGAGGAACCCATGCCCCAACTTCTGCGGGTCCAGAACTTCAACGTCTCCAGCGACTGGATCGGCGCGAGCGAGAACCAGTCACTCGAACGCCCGTTCGGCGACGCGGTCGACCCGGGCCGACTCTTCGCCTGGGCCGGTGCGACGGCAAGTTGGCCGAACCGTACGGATCCGGGTGGCAGCCGGGGGCTGGACGACTACCTCACCCGGGACTTCTCCAACAACATCGGCGCCGAGATCATGGGCCGCAACAAGTTCGGCCCCCAGCGCGGGCCTTGGGCCGACCACGAGTGGCAGGGCTGGTGGGGTGACGAACCCCCCTTCCACACACCGGTGTTCGTGATGACCCACCACTCGCGCCCCTCCATCACCCTCTCCGACACGACGTTCCACTTCGTCGACGGCACCCCCGCCGACATCCTCACGGAGGCGAAGCAGGCCGCCCAGGGCAAGGACGTCCGCCTCGGCGGCGGTGTCTCCACGATCCGCCAGTTCCTCGCCGCCGACCTCGTCGACACCCTCCATGTCGCCGTCTCCCCCTTCGAGTTGGGCACGGGGCTGCGGCTGTGGGAGTCGCCGGACGAGTTGCTCGACCGGTTCCATGTCGACGTGGTGCCGAGTCCGAGCGGGGTGACGCATCACTTGTTCTGGCGGAAGTGAGGGGTGGGGTTCATCGGGTAACGGGGCTTCCTGAACGGAAAGTTGGGAGCCGTCGCGCATGGGGACCGGCTTCGCCTCCGCGAGGTCGGTCGCTCGGCCGTCGGAGAGGGCGGTTCAGGAGGGGCGCACCGGTGGGGTCACTCTGAGTAGCTACCCATACGATGGAGGTACCTGCTCGTCGGTGGGGCAGTATGCCGGGAGGGGGAATCGGTGCGTGACGCGGAGAGTTCGGGCGGGACGTTCTTCGACGGGATGAGTCACGAGCAGATGCTGGCGTGGCTGGACCAGGCGAACTCGGGGGTGGTGTCGGGTGCCGCTGAGCGGCTGAAGACCGCGGCCGAGGAGATCGCGAGCATCGCCGGTGAGCTGAAGGTCCGGCCGCAGCGAGTCTCCTGGAAGGGCGACGGCGCCGACGCGTTCCGTACCTGGGCCGCCGACCTCGCGAACGCGACCCTCCGCCTCAGCAAGTTCAGCCACGACTCCGGGACGTGGCTCGACCACGCGTCCGACTCCATCGCGCTGGCGCAGGCCGCCATCCCCCGCGACATCCCCGGGGCCACGGCCAACCTTGCCGCCGCGCGATCCGCCCACAACGATCCCGACGCGGCCGTCATCGCGTCCAAGTCGTCCGGTGAGTTGGCGGCGCTGAAGGCGGACCGGGAGAAGGTGCGGCTGGAGGCGGCTGCGCAGATGAACAAGCTGGCGCAGTCGTATGCGTGGTCAGCCACTCAGATGAACGGACTGGAGAGGCCGAAACTGCCGCCACCGCCGAAGGCGGTCATGCCTCAAGACGCCCGGAAAACCGATGGCGAAACCATGAACAAGTCCGCGCCCGTTGGTTCTTCCGGGGCCGCATCTGCCGGGACAGTCCAGGCGGCCGACAGGGGTTCTGGGAGTGGTTCGGCTGGGTTGTCTCCTGCGGCGCACGTCTCCGGCGCTCCCGGAGTCCAGCCGCGTGTCCCGGGTGAGACCTTGCCTCCGGTGCGGACGGGTATCGACTCGGTCGGTACGTTGCCTGCGCAGACCCCGGTGGACATCCCGCGCACCCCGGTCGATCCCGGTCCGGTGAAGGGTGCGGTGCCCGTGCCTCCGCTGCTCGGTGGTGGGCAGGCATTTCCCGTCAACAGTCCGACGCCGCAGGGCCGGACGCCCGGTGCGAGCAGAGTTCCCGTGTCCCCGGTCGGCCAGGGGACGGTCTTCGGCCGCGCTCCCGGCGTCCCCGGCGGAGCTAACGGCATCGTCGGCGGCCGTCCCGTCCTCCCCTCTGAGGGACGGCCGTCCGGGGCGATCCCGCGCGGCACGGTCGTGGGCGGGGAAGGCACACCCGCACGCGGCCCGATGGGGCCCATGGGCCACGCCCCCGGTATGGCGAACCCGGTCGGGCGGACGCCGGGCACGGCGTCCGGCGTCCGCCCGGTTTCCCCGTCCGGCTCCGGCGGCATCGTCGGCGGACTCCCTGCCCCCAACACCGGTGTCATAGGCGGCAGTTCCGTCCAGCGGCCGGGGCGTACGGGGGCGCAGGCGCCCGGCATCGGCCGTACCCCGGTCACCGGTGAGGGCCGGACAGGGGCTGCGGTGCCCAGCCCGTCCCCGTCGGCGGCGCCCCGGAGCGCGAGGAACGGGAGCGGTCGGCCGTACGGAGTGACCGAGGACGAGGAGACCTGGCGCCGGAACCAGCGGCCCACCGTGCCGCCGGTCGTCGACTGACACGTCCAGGGAACAGGGAGAGCGAGAGTCCATGAGTGCCAGCAGTACGCGACACGGGGTCCGTCGTATCGTCGCGACGGCAATCCTCGGCCTGCTGCTGACGGGCACGGCCGCAGCACCGGCGATCGGCGCCGAGACGACTCGCCAGGAACAGTGGTATCTGGACCGGATGCAGGCCGAGAGCATGTGGAAGACCAGCACCGGCAAAGGCGTCACCGTCGCGGTCATCGACACCGGCGTCGACTGGACCAACCCCGACCTCGCCGGACGCGTCCTCCCGGGCAAGGACTACGCCACCGACCGGCCCGGCGACGAGCACACCAACTACGACACCTTCGGCCACGGCACCGGCATGGCCGCCCTGATCGCGGCGACCGGCGCCAACTTCGGCGGGCGAGGCTCCTTCGGCCTCGCCCCCGGCGTGAAAATCCTGCCGATCCGCATCGATGACGACGCGAAAGCGGCCAACCTGGCCGAGGGAGACAGGATTTTCAACACGGCTCTGGCACCGGCGATCCGTTATGCCGCCGATCACGGTGCGAAGGTCATCAACATCTCCATGGCAGCGTCGGGAACTACACCACAGGTGACTGAAGCCGTCGCGTACGCCCTCAAGAAGGGCTCGTTGATCTTCGCCGGTGTCGGCAACGACGCCGAGAAGGGCAACCTGCCGATGTACCCGGCCGCCACCCCGGGCGTCGTCGGCGTCGCGGCGGTCGGCAAGGACCTCCACCGGACCGCCATGTCCCAGTACGGCCCCCAGGTCGACATGGCCGCCCCCGGCGAGGACATGGTCCACGCCTGCGGCGGCAAAACCGGCCTGTGCACCACCAGCGGCACCAGCGACGCCACCGCACTAGCCTCCGCCAGCGCCGCCCTCATCTGGTCCGCCCACCCCACCTGGACCAACAACCAGGTCCTCCGCGTCATGCTCAACACCATCGGCGGCCCCACCGACGGAGCGAAGCGCAACGACGCCATCGGCTACGGCATCGTCCGCCCCCGCATCGCGCTCAAGAACCCCGGCGACCCAGGCCCCGCCGACGTCTACCCCCTCCCCGACCTGGCAGCAGCCGAAGCCGAAGCCCAGCAGTCCGCCTCCCCCACACCCTCGGCGAAACAGAGCGAACCCCCGAAAACGGCCACCGCCGCCAAGGGCGACGACAACGGCACCCCCTGGCTCGGTATCGGCCTCGGCGCGGGCGCCCTCGCAGCAGCCGGCATCGCCACAGCAGCCGTCGTCCGAAAACGCCGTAGGTCCACCGCCACCTCACCCACCCCACAGCAGGGCTTCGGCCCACCCCCCGTCATGCCCGGCAGCATCCCCCCACAGCCGGGCCAGAACTCCGGCACGTCCTGAGTGCAGGTACTCAGAACGTCCCAGCAGGGCTAGGCGGTGCGCCTGCGCAATGCTCTGCGACGCAACGCGTCCTGGATGAGCGGCAACCCGCACACCGACCCTGCTGTCTCCCCGCTGCGCGCCGCCGCCCGCCACGTCTCCGCCCAGTCCCTGCCGGAGGCCAACCCGGAAGCCGCCACGCTCGACTGGTCGCGGAAAGCGTCGGAGGGCAGCAAGGAAGAGGTCCTCGCCCGCATCGGCACCTGCTCGTCGACCAGTTCGGGGTGCACGACGCGGCTGGCCGGCCGTGCTGGACCTCGTCCTCTTCGTGAACGGCGTCCCCCTGGTCGTCGTCGAGTGGAAGTCCCCCGATATCCGCGACCTGCACACCTCCACGTTCCCCAAGACTGAGGGGTCCGGACGGACAAGCGGCCGGAGCACGTACGCGGGGAGCAGGTGCCGGGCTCAGATCTTGATGACGGTGACACGCCCGCCGCACAGCGCGGCGAGGTCCTCGGGGTCGGAGGTGAGGACGGTGACGGGGCCGGGGGCGGCCAGTGCCGTGGCGCCGAGCATGGCGTCGATCGCGTACTTGTGGCCATGCAGGCCGACGTCGGCGAGGAGGGCAGCGGCGTGGCGGGCGATGGGGTCGGTGACCGGTTCGACGATGAGGCGGGGCAGGGTCCATTCCAGGGCGGGGCGGTTGATCCGTGGGTGCATCACCTCGACAAGGGTCGCCGCGGAGGTGATCACCCGGAGGTCGTCGGCACGGGCGAGGGCGAGCCAGCCGGTGACCGCGCGATCGCGTGTCACAGCCTTGGCCAATCCCTCGCTGTCGAGGACCAGGGTGCCGCCGGGCATGGCGGGCGACGGCGTCACGCGGCGTTCGCCCCGTCCCGGGTCTGCCGTTCCCGAGCCTGGTGGAGCTGGTCGCGCAACGCCTGGATCTCCTCGTCCGTGACGGGGCCGTGCTCGGCCTCCGCCACCGCGATCAGTTCGTTGAGGTTGTCCCGCTCGATCTGGCGGGTGACGGCGGCTGCGACGTAGGCAGACAGGCCGGAAGGGCCGCTGCGGGCCCTGGCAGCCTCTGCGATATCACGCGGCATGGTGATCGAATACTTTCCGGTGGGCTCACTCATGCCACCTATCCTACTGCTTATCCTCCCAGCTCCGGCGGGGCTGACGGGAGTACCGGACGCCGTGCCGGGACGTACCGCGCGGAAGCAGCGAGGCTCTCGCGTGGGCGCCTCCCGCCCTCCGGGGACAGCACATGGGGCGGACTTCGAGGCGTGCTTCCCGGTCGGGCGGCGCCTCATGCCGTGGCTTCGGGAGACGTTCCGAGTACGCCTGCTCGAAGCCCGATGGGGCCGGTGGGGCAGTGCCCCGGCATGACGAACCCGGTCGACAGGGGAGCGGGTGCTCCGGGTCAGCCGGGACGCTCGGGAACGCGTTCCCCGAGTTCGGGAGTCGACGGTGCCGGTGGAACAGGGCCGCGCAATGCGATCACGGGTGGCACGGCCGACGCGGCGCGGTCCGGAGAAGGCCACGGCGCGGCGGGCGCTGCGGCTCGTCGTTCCCAGGCGACGCCCCCACCGAATGCGCGAAGCGGGAACAGCAGGCCGTACGGTGTGACCGAAGGCGAGGAGACCTGGAACCGAAACCAGCGGCCCAGAATTCCGGCAAACTCCGGCACGCCCTGAGTACAGGTACTCAGAACATCCCAGCAGAGCTACCGATACCCCACCCCCACCAACCCGATTACCGTTTGACCCGATCACGGCGGGCGATGACACGGGGAACGATCGATGGCGGTATGGGCGCCACCTGATTCCTTGAGCAAAATTGCCGGCATCATTACAGGAGAAAGTCCATGAAGTCGTCCAGGTTGGCTCTTGTCGCGATCTCGTCGGGCGTTGCCTTCGCGGCCCTGGGGTGCGGCAGTCAAGGAAATTTTGGAAGCGGGAGCGCTGAAGGCGGAGGAATAAGAAAATTGAACGAACAGCAGGCAGCCGAACGCTCGGAAGAGATAATTCACCAAGCGGTAGACAGCATGTCACCCAAGCCTCATCTCAAACGAATCGGCACTCTCCACCTGAGGGCTTGCGTCGCCGACGGTCCTGGATCTGGAAATGATCGGGTACAAGTCTGGATCACGTATCAGCTGACGAACGTGCCTGGAAGGCAGGCAAAAAGCCTGGTCCGTCAGGCCAGGGACGCTTGGATTGGAAGAGGATACAAATTTCAGTCGTCCGATGCCGACTGGAGCAACCCGTTCCCGACAGTCAATATGCGTACACCGTCGGATGATTTTTGGATGAGTGCCATAACAGGCATTGTGAACCAAGATAAGGGTGAAGGATTGGCGGCTATTTTCGTTTCCTCGCCATGCTTCTCGAAAGAAGACACTCCGGAAGCCGAGAAATGAGATTTGCAGAGCAATGCAGCAGGCGGCGGATCGAGCAGACGGAATGTTGAACGCCACATTGGGGGAGATTGAGCCGGCGGTGCAGTGGACTCACAACGGTACATCGCTGGGGAGCTGTGATGTTTCCCGCTCGCGCACGGTGATGACTGTAATTTCTGAAGAGCGACGAAGTGAGTTCCTCGGAGTCGTGCAGCGGTTCCGGGAGAGGAGCGAATATCGGGTCAAGTCCGTGAACAGGAGCAGGGAATTAACGGCAGTTTTCGCTCAGCCTACCGACAGTTTCGGTATCTCTCTTGTTGTTGGCGGCGCCGGCCAGATCCCCTCCGAGGTCACCGAATCCAAGACCCCGGCCAATGGGCCTGCCTACGACTATCCGGCTCCCCGCCCGAACATCCGCTCCGAATTCTGGTCGTCGACCACACCGATCCCCACCCCCGGGCGAGGCGCCCCGGAACGACAGGGGACCCCCCGGTGACGACCTCCCCCGAACCCCCCGAGGACCCCCCGCACACCCTCGCGGCGAACCTGTACCGTGACTGGCTCACGCATGCCGCGTCCTGCAAGGACACCTGCCGCGTCCAGGGCGTGGATTGTGAGGAGGCCCGTCGCCTGAGGGAGGAGTACCGGGCGGCGAGCGACGCGATGAGGGCGTTCCCGGAGGGATGAGCCTCGGGACGGGGCCCACCTCGGGGCAAGGGCCACCTCGGGACAGGGTCCGCCTCGGCCCACGGCCAGGTGCTGCCTCAGCCGGGCGCCACCTCGCCGCCCCGCCCGACGACCGCACCGCCCCACGACCGCACCGCCCCACCCCGCTTCAGCGTCCTGATCGGATGCCACAGCTCCATGGACCCGTCGGTCCGCCATATCAGCCCGTCGGGATGGTGCAGGACGGCCGTGATCTCGTCGGGGGTAGGGGGTGCGGTATTACCCCTCAGGTACACCGCACGCAGACCCAGATTGCGCAGCCGGGTGAGGGCGCGGGCCCGGTTCGCGGCATGGACCAGTACCCGTACGACCGCGCCCGCGGCGGCCGGGCTGGGCAGGTTCAGCGCCACCACGACAGTGCCGCCGGGCAGCTTCGAGAAGCCTCCTGTGGCCATGCGGTCATACCCCCGTACGGGTCGGCGCCGGCGTCGGCGTCAGGGTCGGTGTCAATAAGGCATGCACAGGAGGCACCTAAACACGATCGGCGACAACCCGCCAGGGGGTTGCCGCCGATACGCTTCTGACCTGCGGAGATGCCGACTACTTCGCCGAGGGGCCGACCTTCACGGTGACCGTCCGGCCGCTCAGCGGCTCACTCACGACCTTGATCGAGGTGTTGGTGTCAGTGACCTTGACGCCCGCGTACGGGCTCGACTCGTCGTAGTAGCTCGACTTGCCGTCGTCGAAGACCGGGACACCGGGACGGGACTTGACCGTGGTCGCGACGCCCGCCTTGTGGAGGGTGAGCCGGTCCGTCGGGTACCAGCTGAAGGTGGAGTCGAACGCCTGGATGCGGTTGCGCATCAGCGTGCCGTCGGACCACTTCAGCGGGGTGGGGTGGGAGTCCACCGGAAGGACCAGACCGGTGCCCGGGTGGGCGCTGGTGTTGTTGTCCAGCTGCGAGGTGTCCCACTTCCAGATGAGCAGGCCGTTCTGGTACGGGTAGTGCTCGACCCACTTCGCCTTGGGGTCCGTGAAACCGAAGTTGTACGGGCCGACCTTGAGGGTCTTGTCGTACGACACGTACTGGCGGTTCTCGGCGAGGTAGTACTGGGCGTAGCTGTCCGTGACGGCCGCGCCGATCCGGGAGAACCCCTTCGCGGTCCACCCGGCGTCCGCGCTCTCCGCGTCGTCCGAGAAGACCGTCGCGCCGTCCGCGGTGACCTTGATCTGGTCCGCGGTGAAGCCCTTGAGGGAGACGCCGCCGTCCGTCTGGTTGCGGAAGCGCAGCGAGATCTGCTTGCCGGCGTACGCGTCGAGCGGGAACGTCAGCTTCTGGTAGGCGTCGACCGAACCCGTCAGCGCCGGACGGCCGCTGCCGTCACGCGGGACGGCGGTGCCGTCGGCGAGGGTGCCGTCGATCGGCGTGTAGTTCGCGCCGCCGTCCGTGGAGACCTCGACGTACTGGTAGTCGAAGTCCTTCTCCAGGTCCCACCAGGCGTCCAGGGACAGCGAGGCGGTGGACTTTCCGGTCAAGTCCACTGTGCGCGTAAGGGTGTTGCGCAGGTCGTTGCCGCTGCCGCTCCACCACTGCGTCGCACCCTGGGCGGGAGCCACGATCGGCGTCGTGACCTCCTTCTCCGGGAGCTGTACGACGACGGCCTGCGGGTTCTTCGTGTTGTACTCGGCAACTCCCAGCTTGTGCGTCGACTTGACGCCCGCCTTGGCCGTTTCGTAGTCCAGCCAGCCGAGTTGGAGCTTGTCCCAGGCGTTCATGTCGCCGGGGAGGTTGCCGATCTCGTTCTTGCCGGTGCCGAGCCAGGAGCCGGACGACATCAACGTCCAGAAGCCGGTGGAGTTTTCGCCGCCCGCGGTGTCGTACAGGTCGGGCAGTCCGAGGTCGTGGCCGTACTCGTGGGCGTAGACGCCGAGTCCGCCGTTCTCCGGCTGGACGGTGTAGTCGCCGACCCAGATGCCGGTGCCGCCGATCTGGGCGCCGCCGAGCTTGTTGTCCGCGGGACCGGTGACGCCGGAGTCGCTGGAGAAGGCGTAGGAGCGGTGCGCCCAGATCGCGTCGGTGCCCTGCGCGCCGCCGCCCGCGGACTCGTCCTCGCCGGCGTGCACGATCTGGAAGTGGTCGATGTAGCCGTCGGGTTCGTTGAAGTTGCCGTCGCCGTCGAAGTCGTAGCGGTCCCACTGGTCGTACTGGGCCAGCGTCGCCTTGATCTCCGCGTCGGTCTTACCGGCCTTCTCCTGGTCGGCGACCCACGCGTTGACGCCGTCCTGCACCGCGTACCAGGCGCCCTGCGCGGCGTTGTTGGAGCCGTAACGGGCCTCGTTGTAGGGGACCTTGACCCAGTCCTGGACGACGCCGTCGACCGAGTAGCGGCCCGAGGACTGCTTCTCGTAGTACTTCTTCACGGAGTTCTCGCCGTTGCCGAAGTACAGGTCCTGGAAGTGCTCGCGGTTGTAATCGGCCTGCCAGGCCGTCGAGTTGTCGACCTTACGGTCGGGCGCGGCGATCTGGTTGTGCAGCGGGCCGGGGGTGCCGCCGTAGCGGGGGTCGATCTGGTCGCCGAACTCGACGAGGATCGTGAAGATCTTGTCGGTCTTCTCGCGGCCCAGCTCGACGTACTTGCTGTCGCCCTTCTTGCCCTTCAGCTTCACGACCTTCGAGCCGTCGCGGCTCTTGACCGCCGCCTCGCCGGATATGACCTGCTTCAGGGCCTCTTCGCGCTGCGCCGCCTGTGTCTTGCTGAGCGGGCCGTCGAAGTTGTCTTCCTTGCTCGCGACCGGCTGCGGGTCGTGCCGGTCCACCGCCGGGGCCGCCGCAGGGCCGTTGTCGGCCGCCTGAGCCACGGCGAACGTCGAGAACGTGGCCGAGGCCGCCGCGAGGGCGACCGCGATGGCGGCCGTTCTGAACGTCCAGGATCTACTGGTCACTTGTTGTCAGTCCTCCCCAGCACGCGCCGCGCCCGCGCGAACATAATGGGATGACCTGGACATGACATACGGGCATGACAGATCTGCGCACGGGGGATACGCGTGAGTAGCCAAGTGACGTCATTTGACTACTGGTTGAGAAGAAAAGACAGACCTTGACTCGGCCATGGAACGTGCACTATTGGAAGTCGGCGTTCGTATTGCGGACACATGAACTTCACGTCGCGGGCGCGTGCCCCTGCCTCGCGACCTGTTGTCATGACTCCGTGCGCCCCCTGTGCTCCGGACCCGTGCGTCAGGTCACGCTTACCGTTCGTTCCCCTCGGGCATGCACGCGGTTAGAGTCGAGATCTCCCCCGCATCCGAGGACACGATTGCCATGCCTCGTCCGACTGTCGCACAGCTCACGTACGGTACTTGCACCGTCATCCTTTCGACGCTGGCCATGCTGCTGCTGTCAGAGACCAGTTCGGGTCCAGGTGTCGCGGTGATCGCCGTCGCGGCCCTCGCCCTCGGCCTGCTCGTCGCCCTGACGGTCCCGGCCAGGGCATCCCGCACGGCGCGGACCGCCTCCCCTGTGGTGGCCCGCTCAGCGGCCGAACGACCGGCGAAGGAGCCGGTGGCACCCTAGAACTCCCTGTACGACGCGGCGGAGGGCCCGAGTTGAGAGACTCGGGCCCTCCGCTGTGTTGCGCGGGCGCCAACTGTGCCGCGCGGGGCGACAGTTGACGCCGGGATGCGTCAACTCCCGGACGCTAGACGCTCACCACGACCGTCTTCGCCGCCTTGTCGTGCAGCCCCTGCTTGTAGGGCCGGTCGAAGAAGCTCCAGCCGCCGGAGATCGCCGTCCACACACAGGCGCAGCAGAACGCGAACGGGATCCACAGGACCGCCGCCCTCGCCAGTGACGTCTGCGTCGACGGGGTCGAGCCGTCGGCCAGGTTCGCGACCCGCATGCCGAGCCACTTCTTGCCGAGGGTCTGGCCGGTACGGGCGGTCAGGACCGTGTCGTAGGCGATGTAGAGCACCGCGGCGACCAGCGACTGCCAGAACGACTTGCCGTAGTTCACGCCGTCGCCGCTCATGTCGTACTCGTTGACCCGCAGCGCCCAGGTGAGCAGGCCGACGACCACGCCGACCAGGATCATGTCGATGATCCTCGCGAGGGTGCGCTTGCCGCTCGGGGCGAGTGGGGGCATACCCGAGAGGGGGTCGTTCCCCTGAGGGGCGCCGCCGTAGGGGTCGTTCCCGTAGGGGCCGCCCTGGTAGGGGGGCTGACCCTGGTACGGGGGCTGACCGTAGGGCGGCTGGTTCCCGTAAGGGGAGCCGTACGGGTCCCCGGAAGGGGGCTGCTGGCTCCCGTAGGGACTCCCATAAGGGTCCCCGGAGGGGTTCCCCGAGGGGGGCCGCTGCTTCCTGAACGGGTCGTCTTCCGGTGGCTGTCCGCCGGAGCCGGGGGGCGGTTCGGAGGTCATGGCCCGAGTGGACCGCGAAGCGCCCGGCTCCGCATCCGGCGGGAGGCCGTACGAGGGACCGGATCAGGTGGGCCGAACTCGGTAGGACGTCATCCCGCGACGAACGTATGTGCGGCCTTGTCGTGCCAGCACTGGCGCCACGGCTTGTCGAACACGCCCCACAGGACCCCTACGACCCCTACGACCAGCAGCCCCGGGACGCTGTAGACCAGCCAGCGGCGCAGCGCGGCGCCGAAGGCCGGGGGCTCGCCGCCCTCGATGTCCCGCACCTCCAGGCCGAACAGCTTCTTGCCGAGGGTGCGGCCCCACCTGGCGGTCGGCAGCGCCTCGTACAGGACACCGAAGACCAGGAGGACGGCGAGGACGATACCCAGGTAGACGGAGGTCGTGCCGTCCAGGAGCCAGACGGTGACCGTCCGGCCGGAGAGCTTCGCCTCGTCGATCTTCGCGTTCACGTGGTCCACGGCCTTCGTGCCCAGCGGGACCGCCGCGGCGCCGGTGACGGCGGCGAGCAAGAGGGTGTCGACCAGGCGGGCGGCGAAGCGCTTGCCGAGGCCGGCGGGGCGGGCGGACGCCTG
>NZ_JBTYMC010000006.1:0-64363 GCF_054880855.1 Streptomyces sp. S6
GAGATCCTGCGGCCCGGTGAGCCGATGCTCAAGAAGGTCCGCCAGCTGATCGAGTCGGTCAACGACACCCTCAAGGGCCAGCTCGACCTGGAACAACACGGCGGGCGCACCATCGAGGGCGTCGCTGTCCGGGTCGCTCAGCGCATGCTGGCCCTGGCCGCCGCGATCTGGCACAACTTCCAGACCGGCCAGGCGGTCAGCCGCTCACTGACCGCCTATGACCACTGACCGTATTTGGAAAGACTCGTCTAGTACCTGAGAGCCAGAGCCCGCCGGCTCCGCGGGACGAGCCTCAGCCCACTGCCGAGCGTGGCCCGGGCCCCTCCCCTACCTCCGAAGTACGTCACCCCCGAGTACCCCGCGCCGCGCACCCACCCGCAGGAACCTCGTCCCCCGGACGGACCGCCACGGTGGTCGGCCCCGGGGCGGGGTGCTGGCGTGGGAGCAGGTGTCCCTGCGGCAGGAGGCGGGTGCGGTGCGTCGAACCCTGGGTGTGAGCGTGGCGTTGGTGTGTGCGGGGGCGCTGGCGGGGTGCGCGGCGCTCGGTCTGGAGCATCCGGCGGTCGCCCCGCAGCCCACGCCGACCATCGCGAAGTCCCCCTCCGCGAAGCCGAGTCCGCAGGCCCCCGGCGTGCTCAGCGAGGCGCAGGCGCGGGCCGCCCTGCTCACCGTCGCCGACCTGGGCGCTCCCTGGACGGCCACCAGGGGCGCGGCGACCTGGCGGGACGGGGTGCTGAAGGCGACCAGCACGGTCCCGGAGTGCGCCCGCTTCCTGGACGCCTTGTACTCCGACGAACTGCTCGGCGCCCCCGCCCGCGCGGTCGTCGGTCTCGACGACGCCGACACCGGCGCGCAGCTCCGTTTCCAGGTGACCGCCCAGCGCCCTGTCGCCGAGGTGGACCGGACCCTGGCCTGGCTGAGGACGATCCCCCAGGTGTGCGCCCGCTTCACTGCCACCTCCCCCAAGAACGTCGTCCAGGACGTCATGGTGACCGAGGCGCCCCTGCCTGAGGCGGGGGACGTACGTCAGGGACTCCACGTAACCCTCACGAGCCACAACGAGGACGGCGAGCCCTCCACCCTCACCCTCGACGTCGCGGCCGTCCGCGCCGGTGACGACGCGTACACCCTGACCAACGGCGGTCTCGGCGACGTCGCCAACGAAGCCACTCAGATCGCCGTACAGCTCGGCGCACTGCGGCTGGCGGACGTACGGAAGCAGGGCCGGGTGCAGGTGTAAGGGGCACGGAGAGGTGGGGCCCGTCCAGGCGAGGGGGGACGCAGGCATGTCCCTCCACACCCCATGCAGAAACCGCTTGCACAACTCCCCCTCGCCCCCCTTGCCCTCATACCCGTACACCCCTAGGTTGGTCGACACCCCGAACGCCGCGTGACACTCCGCACACGCACGTCGTACAGCGCCTCCTCCCCCGCTGTAGTCACCACCTCCTGCGAGGTCTCCGTGCCCCGAACCACCACTCTCGCCCGTGGCCTCGCCGCCGCGCTGATCGCCGTGACCGCCCTGGTCCTCGCGTCCACCACGGGGCAGGCCCGGACAGGGGACGAGCGTCCCGCCGCGCAGACCGCGGACCGGCTGACGGACCGCTGAGCGGGGCAGCCGGACGGCCGCTGCCAGGTGGTCGGAATCACGCCGCCACCCCCTCCGAAATCCACCCTCTCCACCCTTACCGTGGAGAAATGTCCCCTCTGGCCCGCATCAGCAGCTCGTACGCCCCGCGCTTCGCGGAGTTCGCGTTCGAGCCCGCCTTCGCAGCCGCGGTCGACCAGCACGTCGCGGAACTGCGCGACCGGCTGGAGGCGAACCACTCGGGTCTGGTCCCCCGCCCGCCGCACCGCGAGGACCTGGCGGACTACGCCCTGGGGTTCCTGGACGCCCTCGACGAACTCGACTGGCGCGAACCCGTGGGCCACGACTACGCGGTGTGCCGGCTGACCGCCATCACCTGGCTGGTCCGGGAGCACCGTCTGCTCGTGGAAAACCCGTAAGGGACAATTCACAGCGAGCGCTTGCCCCCTCCACCTCCGGGCTGCTCAACTTCTGTGCTGCCAGGGTCACTTCAGCACCCGCTGAAACGCCCCCGAGCGCATGGAGAACCACCCGTGTTCCAGGAGTACAAGCGCTTCGCCGAGGCCGCGTTCGTCGCCGCCGCGACCACGTCCCTCGCGGTCGGCCTCACCGCCGGATCAGCCTCCGCCGCCCCCAACTTGTCGAATCTTCCCGAGAGTTCGACGCCTTTCCAGCGAACTTTCCAGCCGTACTTCGACTATGACTCGGACGGCTGTCTCCCGGCGGCTGCGATCGACCTGTGGGGCAACCTCAACGGCGGTCTGAAGCCCACCGGTTCGATAGCCGGCGGCTGCCGCACGGACCACCTCGGCAACGCGAACACCTACGCGCGGGCCAAGTGCAACAACGGCTGGTGCGGGATCGTCTACACCCTGTACTTCGAGAAGGACCAGGCCGACCCGACCGGCATCTCGGGGCTCGGCCACCGCCACGACTGGGAGTGCGTGGTGGTCTGGGTGAAGCAGGGCGCCGACCAGCCGTCGTACGTCTCGGCCTCGCGGCACGGCGGGTTCAACACGATCCCGGTCGACCAGGCGCCGATGGACGGCGCGCACGCCAAGATCGTCTATCACAAGGACGGCGCCTCCACCCACGCCTTCCGCTTCGCCAAGTCCGGCGAGGTGCCGGAGGCTTGGAGCGACGGCGGCTGGGACCACCCGGCGCTGGTCAGCTGGGACCACTACCCGGCGAGCAAGGACCCGGCGAAGAACCTCCAGACCATCCTGAACGACTCCGACTGGGGCAACGCCAACTTCCCCCTCCAGGACAGCAAGTTCAACGGCCACCTGGAGAAGGCCAAGCCGAGCGGCATCCCCTTCGACCCCTACGGGGCGGGCTGAACACACGCGTGAGGGCCGGCCGGTACCCGTAGTACTCAGGTACCGGCCGACCCTCGTCCGGCTCACATGTCCCGGCTCACATGTCCTGGTCGGTGCGCTCGTGGACCGGCTGGTTGGTCATCGCGTCCTGCCGCCCGGACTGGTACGCGGTGACGCTGTCCCGGGCCCGGGTGGTCTCGCGCTCGGCGGTCGTCAGCAGCCGCTCCATCCGCTGGCGCATCGGGCCGATCATCCCGCCGCCGACCCCGACGATCAGGATGCCCGCCCCAGCCGCGAGTGCCGCGTACAGCACCGGCTGGGTGACCGTCGTCGCGATGCCCGCCTGGCCGAGCGCGGCGATCACGCCGAGCGCGAGGATGCAGGCCCACACGACCGTCGCGAGCGTGCGGCCGTACGACATCGAGGACAGCGCGCTCCCGACGATCGACCGGACCGCGTTGGCGATCGCCATCGCGACGACCACGAGGACCACGGCGACGATGCCGCGCGGCAGCCAGGCGACGATGCCGTTGATCATCGTGCTGACCGGGTTGGTGCCGAAGACGCCGAGCGCGAGCTGGAGCGTGACCAGCATCAGCGCGTAGTAGACGATCTTGCAGATGATCCCGGTCATGTCGTACTTCGAGTCCCGCAGGAACCGGTCCGCCCCGGCCCGGTCCGCGAGCCTCTCCGAGCCGACCTTGCGCAGCACGCGGTCCAGGACCCGGGCGATCATCTTCGACACGAACCAGCCGATGGCGAGGATGACCAGGAAGCCGACGAGTTTCGGCACGAACTGCGCGACCTTGGACCAGGCGTCGTTCAGTCCCTGGGTGAAGTTGACGGCGAGCGTGGTGGTGGCCATGGGCGGCACATCCTTCGTTCGTTCCCGAAGCTCGGACCAGCGGTGCTACGCCCCCCTACCTTTCGTGGATAGCAGGGTGGGGTGGCGGGGGCCCGTGGGGTGGGGCTGTTCGGGTGATACCGAAGGGGTAGGGGTTGTACGGGATGCGGGGTACGGGATGCAGGGTGTGGGGTGCGGGGCGTTCGCTCGGTCAGCGGGCCGCGGGGGCCGTCGCCCGTGCCTCGGTCTGCCGGTTCTCCGCGTTCTCCGGGGTCGCCGCGTTCTCGGCGTTCCCCGCGTTCTCAAGGTGCCGCAACTGCTGCTGGATGTGGTCCAGGGCGCCCTCCCGGCGGCCGGGGACACGGGTACGCAGGTCCGTGAGCGTCGGGGCCAGTTCACGGGCCGGGGACAGGGTGTCGATACGGCCCCACTGGTGGTGCGCCCGGTCCACGGCCGCCTCCACCTCGGGCGCGTCCACCGGCTGCCCGGCGGCCAGCCGCAGCGCGGCCACCGCCAGCCAGGTACGGCAGCTCCGCTCCGCGTCCCCCGCGAACATCGCGAGGTCGGCCCGCACCTCCGCCCAGTGCAACGCCTCGTCCGAACCGGCCCCGTACGCCTCCACGGCCGTCTCCTGCCACCTCGCCGCGATCCCCTCGGCCTCGCGGTGCCGCCCGCTCTGCACGGCCGCGGTGATGGCGGCGTGCGGATCGTCGGCGGGCGGAGCTTGGGCGGGCTGGGCGGGGATGACGGGGGCGGTCTTCGGGAGTGGGGGGACTACGAAGGTGGGGGGTGGGGAGGGGGTGGGCGGGGAGGGCGTGGGCGGGGGCGTGGCGGACGCAGTCGGCGTCGTACCCGTAGTACCCGTAGTACCCGTAGTACCCGCACCTCCGACATCTGCGCGGCCCGCGACCCCCGTCATACCCGTAGTACTCAGGTCCTCGGCACCCGCACGCCCCGTAATACCCCTAGCTCTCGCCGTATCCCCGGCACCCCCAGCCCCCACAACCCCCATACGCCCCGTACTACCGCCGCCACCGACCCCCCACCCCGTCCCCGGCTCCACCACCAGATCCGCGTTCTCCCCCTCGCCCCGTACCCGGGTCAGCGCCGCCCCGTGCAGTTGGTCGGTGCTGGGGCGGCCCCCGCTGCGCAGGATCGTCCCCACGGCCTTCATGTAGGACGGCGTCCCGGTGCCCCGCCGCCCGCCGGGCGGCACGACTCTGCCGTAGACGGTGACGTGGAGGCCGCAGTCGAGGGGGTTGTCGCGGAGCCACTCCCAGGAGTCGGCGTCGGCGTGCAGGTCGAGCAGGACGGTGGTGGCGCCCGGTGCCCGCAGGCGCAGCTCCTCGCGGAACCAGTGCCAAGGGAACCCGGTGTAGCGGACGGTCGCGGGGGTGGTGCGGGCCAGCGCCAGGTGCGGGAGGCGCTGGCGGCGGTCGAGCTGGAGCTGGCCGACGACGAAGAGAGTCAGCGGTCCGGGTGCCGCCGCGGCGGCCCGCAGCCTGGTCAGGACGGCCTGCGGCTCCAGCGGATCGGCGAGTTCGACGACGTTGGCGGTGTCCGTGCCGGACAGCACGGCGGGCGGCACCGCGGCCAGCACCGACAGCGCGGACGTGGCGTCCACCAGGCAGCCCTTGCCGACAGGTGAAGCCGCCAGCAGCAGCACCGTTCCGGGCATGGGTCCCTCCCCCTGATGGATCACGTACCTCAGCACCGTAGCCGCTACGACTGCGAAGGGAAGCCCCGGTCCAGCAAACCCCGGCTCCCGCGCACCTGCCGCGCCCCCGCCCCGCTCACCCCCGCTCACCCCTCCGGCAACATCCGTACGGCGAAGACCGTCGTGTCGTCCCCGAGGCGGCCCCCGCTGTGCCGCAGCGCCCCTTCCTCGACGAACGCCACCAGTCGCTCCGGCTCCGCGACCCCGGAGTCCCTGCTCAGGGCCTGAATCACCGCTTCCGCCAGCGGATAGAACCGCCCCTCGGCGTCCCGCGCCTCGGTGACCCCGTCCGTCACGAGCAGGATGGTCTCCTCCACCCCGACCTCGACCCGTACGACCTCGGAGCTACCCCCCAGGTCCCCCAGGTCCCCCAGCCCGAGCGGCAGCCAGACCCCGCCTCCGTCCTCCCCCTCACCCCCGTCCCCCAGTCCCCGTACACCCCCGGTACCCACGACCAACGGCGGCTCGTGCCCGAACACCACCATCTCGACGACCGCGACACCCGCCACCGCACCCTTAGGGGGATACCCGAGGAGTACGGCGGTGGCGAACCGGTCCCCCTCCTCCCGCCCGACTGCCGCCGCGTGCGCCCAGTGCCGCAGCATCCGGGTCTCCAGCCGGGCGGCGACCACCCCGAGGTCGGCCTCGTGGAACCCCGCCTCACGGAACGTCCCGAGCAGCGCCGCCGCGGCCTCGACCGCTGCGAGCCCCTTGCCCTGCACGTCCCCGACGAGCACCCGCGTCCCGTGCGGGCCGGGCTGGATGTCGTAGAAGTCGCCGCCGACCCGGGCGTCCGCGTCGGCGGCGAGGTACACCTCCGCGTGCCGCAGCCCGCCCCAGCCCGGGGGCAGCGAGCGCAGCACGGTGCGCCGGGTCGTTTCGGCGGCGTCCGCCATCCGCAGCATGCGCCGCTCAGCCCGTAGACGGGCCGCGCAGGCCAGCACGGCGAGCGCCCCGCCGACGGCGACGAGCAGCAGGTCGACGGTGCCCGCCTTGTACTGGTCCGGCTCCCGCAGCTCGGTGAGGACGAACGCGGCGAACGACAGCACCGCGAACAGCGCGGTCGTCCGCACCCCGCACAGCACGGCCGCGATCGCCGCGACGAACACGCAGAACGACTCGATGTGGAACGAGACGTCGGTCCCCACGTCGAGCAGCGTGATCCCGGTGAGCAGCACCAACGGGACCAGCCAGGTCAGCCTGTGCCCCCGTACGCCGACGAGCCTGTGCCGCATGGGGTGAGGCAACCACGTTCCGCGACCGCCGGCATCCGCGCGGCGACCGACTTGCCTCCGCCTCCCCCTAGGTGTGCCCTGGTAGTCAGGGTGGGGAGACCAGGAGAGGAGTACTCCAAATGGCTCACGCGGCACCCGCACCACACGACGCTTCGAACGATGTCTTCAGCCCCCGCGCGCACCGGATCGCGGCCTGGGCGGTCCCGGTGGTACTAGGGCTCGTCTACGGGTACTGGGTGGCGGCCATCCGCCGCTCGGGCGGCCCGATCACCGGCTGGAACCTGCTGCTCGGCTTCGTCAGCGCGCTCGCTCTCGCGGCGGCCTATGTCGCGGTGCGTGCTCTGGCCCCGCGTATGAAGCGCGAGTCGCACGCACTGCTGTGGACGGCCTTCGCGGGCTGTGCCTTCGGTTTCGTCTACAGCCAGACCGGCGCGACGATCTGGCGCTCGGTGATGATGTCCCTAGGGGTCGCAGCGGGCGTCTTCGTCGTCCAGTTCTACCGGTACTACACCCGCGAGGACGGAGAGGGTCACCGCATCCGCTGAGGTCGTACCCGTAGTACCCGTAGTACTACGGGGCCGGGCCCCGGTGAGGAGGTAGCTCCTCCGCCGGGGCCCGGCCCTGTCACGGTCACGCCGTCAGCTCGTCCATCCGCTCACCACCAGCCCGCGGACCCGGCCGAACTCCAGCTCCAGGACCCGGACGCGCTCCACGCCCCGGCGCCGGAGGCGCTCCAGGAGGTGCCGTAGGGGTCGTTGGAGGTGTTCGTGCCGTAGGGGTTGTCCCAGTTGCTCCAGTTCCCGTTCTTCCACTGGGGGCAGGGGTCGGAGCAGGTCGGCACCCAGGCGCCGCCGCTGTTCACGAACGCGGCGCTGGCCCAGCCCTGGGCGCCGACCAGCCAGTACCAGTAGGGGTTCCCATTGACGCTCTGCCCCTGGACCATGCACTGCACGCGGTCCTGGCTGCCGGGGGAGAGCGCGGTGACGACGCCCGAGTGCGTGGTGGGCGACGACCGTACGTTGAGTTCCGTGCGGGAGACGACGGTGCCCCAGATCGGGCCGCCGCCTCCTCCACCACCGCCGCGTCCGTCGGCGAAGGCCGGCGACGAGGTCGGTGGAGCGGTCGATGGCGCTGCCGCCGCCTGGGTGCCCACCGCGGCCACGGCCAGCGTGCCACCGGTGAGCAGGGCCGCGGCCAGGGTCCGCAGGACCGGAGTACTGCGCATGATTCGGCCTCCTTCTCCCCTGAACGTCCCCGTTTCTCCCCAGCACCAGGAAACACCCGTTCGGGTGAACCCTCCACCGGAGGGGGGAAAGGCCGGTTCGGGGTCGGCTCGGGACCGGTCGCGGGTGGGACGCCGCGGGTACTACGGGTATTACGGGCCGGGCCCGCGGTGCCCGCACCCACATGGCGGCGACCCGCTGGCGTACCTCTCAGGTACCCCCTTGCCTGGAAGCGTGCCCCTTACCCGCATGCCCCGTAGTACCCGTACACCCGGCCCGCCTCGTAGTACCCGTACGACCGTCTCCGCCGTGCTCGTCGCCCTCGCCTGCCTCCTCACCCCCCTCGCGACCCTCGCGCTCTGGGCGTCGCACGGGCTGCGGGACCAGGAGCGCTACGTCCAGGCGCTGGCGCCGCTCGCCACGGACTCGGCGGTGCGGCGGACGATCGTGGACGGCGTGGCCCGGGAGGCACCCGAGGTGCCCCGGCGGATCGTCGAGGACGAGGTGCTCCGCTTCACCGAGACGCCCGCCTATCGCGCGGCCTGGGACGAGGGGAACCGGGGGACGTACGCGGCGGTGATGAGGGCCCTGGAGGACCCGGCGCAGGAGGTCGCCGCCGTGGCGCCCGCACCCCCGGCGGTGCGTCAACTGACCGCCGTGCGGGCGTCGTTCACCCGCACCCCGGTCACCCTGCTGCCCCGCGCGAACCTCGACGTGCTGCGCCGGAGCTACCGCGCGATGGACGTGGCCGGGTTCTGGCTGCCGGTCGCGGCGGTGGTGTTCGCGGGGGCGGGGATCACGCTCGCCGCGTGCCGCCGCCGGGCACTGACGGCGACCGCTCTGGGTACGGCGCTGGGCGGGGCGCTGCTGGGTCTGTCGGTCGTGATCGCCCGGTACTTCACCCTCGACGGCCTCGCCGACCCGGCCCACCGCATCGCCGCTGCCGCCGTGTACGACGCCCTGACCGAGACCCTGCGCACCGCGTCCTGGCTGCTGCTGGCCGGTGGCCTCGCGGTGGCGGGCTCGGTACGGCTGGCCAAGGTGGTGCGGGCACGGGCGGTGCGGGAGGGGGCGGCTCGGACCGGGGTGGTACGGGTACGGCCCTGAGGGCAGGGGTGGCGCCGAGGCGGACGCGGACCGAGTCACAAGTGGCCCTGGATCAGGGCAGCTTGTGCAGGGTGACGTCCACTACGAGGGCGCGGTGGTCGGTGCCGGGGAGGTCGAGGAAGTGGGCGCGGGACGCCGAGAAGTCCTCACTCAGCAGGACGTGGTCGATCTGCGTGCCGAAGGTGGGGGTGGTACTTGAGGGCCAGCTCGGCTCGTAGCTCTTCCCGGCGAGCCGGGCCGCGTCCCGCAGTCCCGTGTCCAGGATGCGGCGGAAGGCGGCGTGGTCCTGGGAGGCGTTGAAGTCCCCCGCGAGTACTACGGGTCCTGCCTGGCGTTCGGCCCACGCCCTGATCCGTCCCAGCTCCCTCTTCCACAGCCCCACCTGGTCGGGAAGTGGCGGCATCGGATGCGCGAGCTGGAGGTGGACGGCGGTCCCGTCGACGTCGGCGACCGCGCCCGGCATGCCCATCTCGGCTGGGATCGTCGCGGCGGGGGTGAGGGGGAAGCGGCTGAGGATGACCGACCCTACGGAGGTATCCCCCTCGACCGCCCGCCGGTAGGGGTAGGGGGCGGCGAATTCGCGGCGGAGGGTGGCCTGACAGCCGTACTCGCACTCCTGCACGAAGACAATGTCGGGGCTCTCTCGGCGTACGGCCTTCAGGAGAGCGCCGGTGGCCCAGCCGAACTCGACGTTGGAGGTCAGCACCTTCAGGCGGGCGGCGACCGGGCCGTCTGGTTCGGCGGCGGGGCCGTAGGGCTGGAGGTGCCAGGCCAGTGCGCCGAGGACGACGGTGGCCCAGAGCAGTCCCGGCCACCAGCGGACGAGGAGGGCGAGGAGGGCGGCCCCGACTGCGGGGACGAGCAACCAGGGGAGGAACGCGAGGAGTTGGGGGACCGGGGTGACGGCGTCGACATCGGCGGTCCGGCATCCGACGACCACGCTCACCCCGGCGAGCGCCAGCCCTGCGCACCACGCGCCGGCCACCCTTCCCCAGGGTCGGGCGGGCGGTTCAGCGGAACTCGCGGACGACCTCGATGCGTCCGACGATGTGCTCGTTGAACTCATCCAGTTCCTCCGCGGGCACCCACAACTCCAGAATGGTCTCCCCACCAGCCTGCCGCACCGGGTACCGCTCCAAGAACGCGCTCTCCACCTCGAACCGCGTCACGTACCCCACTCCCGAGGCCGGCACGTTCCAGTCCCGCGCGATCCGTACGGCGTAGTCCTCATTGAGTACAGGATAGAAGATCGGTTGCTCCGGCAGCCGGGGCGGCCACGCCGTCCAGCCTGCGGCCTCGACCAGAGCCAGCTCCTCTGGGCCGGTGGGCCGCCAGAGGGTGGTTGTAGGGGTAGGGGTACTCATGGGTGACGACCGTAGTCGTAGACCCTGAGAGTGAGCGACACGGTTTCGCTCAGTGTGAGGCGTGGCCTGTGGAGCGGCCGGGGTGAGCCGGGCCGACCCCGTCGCGACGCTGCGGTGCACGGCGGGGTCGGGGGTCAGCTGGGCGTTCGCGGCCGGGTGGGACAACTCCGGCCGGGTGAAGGAGAGTTAGACGCCGATGTCGCGGCCGTCCTTGCGCCAGACCGAGACGACGGCGGGGCGGACGATCTTGCCGGGGCCGTCGGGCCAGGTGGAGGCGGGCTTCTCCACGGAGGCGCCGTCGATCTCGCCGGGGTGCTGGACGGCGACGAGGACGCGGCGGTCCTGGATGAGCGGGCCGCAGGTCTCGGCGCCGGTCGGGACGGTGAGGAACTGCTTCAGCTCACCGCGTCGGGCGCCCTTGGTGGCGACGCCGAACAGGCCGTCGTGGGAGCCGAGTTGGTTGCCGTCGCTGGAGATCCACAGGTTGCCGTGCGGGTCGAAGGCGACGTTGTCCGGGCAGGAGATGGGGCTCACACCGGACTTGGGAAAACCGGCGAAGTAGGTGCCCGGGTCGTTCGGGTCGCCCGCGACGAGGAACAGCGTCCAGCCGAACTTGAGCGACTCCGGGCAGCTACGGTGCTCGGTCAACTCCAGTACGTGGCCGTGCTTGTTGGCGTTGCGCGGGTTCGATTCGTCCGCCTTGGCGTTCGAACCGACGCCGCGGTTGGAGTTGTTGGTGAGCGCGACGTACACCTTGCCGGTGACGGGGGAGGGTTCGATGTCCTCGGGGCGGTCCATCTTCGTCGCGCCGACCTTGTCCCCGGCGAGCCGCGTGAAGACGAACACCTCCTCGGCGGTCATGCCCTGGACGTGCGAGACGGCGCCCTTCGCGGTCGCGGTCGCCAGCGGGATCCACTCGCCGCTGCCGTCGAACTCCCCGTCGGAGGGCAGCTTTCCGGTGCCGTCGATCTCGATCGCGGGCGAGTCGCCGGTCAACTTCGCGACGTACAGGGTGCCTTCGTCGAGGAGCGAGAGGTTGTGCTCACGCACGGACCGCGACGAACCGCGCTTCATCCGCTTGCTGCTGACGAACTTGTAGAAGTAGTCGAAGCGTTCGTCGTCGCCGGAGTAGACGACCGGGCGTCCGTCGGCGGTGAGGCGGACGGTCGCGGCCTCGTGCTTGAAGCGGCCGAGCGCCGTGTGCTTGCGGGGCGTGGAGGCCGGGTCGTACGGGTCGAACTCGACGACGTATCCGAAGCGGTGGACCTCGTTGGGCTCCTGCGCGACGTCGAACCGCTTGTCGAAGCGTTCCCACTTGCGCTCGGTGGCGCCGGTGCCGATGCCGTACCGCTTGTCGGTACTACGGGACGCGTTCGCGAAGTACTGGTTGAAGTTCTCTTCGCCGTGCAGGGTCGTACCCCAGGGTGTCGTACCTCCGGAGCAGTTGTTGAGGGTCCCGTACACCTTGCGGCCGGTCGGGTCCTCGGAGGTCTTCAGCAGGTCGCTGCCGGCGGCGGGGCCGGTCAGGCGGAACTCGGTGGTCGCGGTGACCCGCCGGTTGAGGTGGTGGCGAGGGACAGCGGTGAGCTTGCCGGTCCTACGGTCCTCCTGGACGACGACCGCGGCGAGGCCGTGCGCCGCCCAGGCGACCTCGACCTGCTGACGGGTCGGGTTCGCGGGGTCGTAGCCGCGGAACATCAGGATCTCGTCCGTGTACTCGTGGTTGGCGACGAGGAGCTGGCGGTCGCACTCGCCCGGCAGCGGGAGGAGGGCGAGGAAGTCGTTGTTGTACCCGAACTGGCCCGCCTGCGCGGCGCCGGTCTGGTTCTCCGGGTCGAACGCGGGGGCGCCCTTCACGATGGGCTCGCCCCAGCGGATGACGACGTTCTGCTCGTAGCCCTCGGGTACTACGACCGCGTCGGTGACGTTCGGGGCGACGGCGCCGTATCGCAGGCCGCGGGCCGCCTGGGTGTCGGGCTTGCCGGGGGTGCCGGGTATTACGGGGTTGCCCGTAAGGGGAGTGGCGTCGGCGGACGGCGCGTTGCTGACCACGGTCGCTCCCGCCGCGGCGGCGACGGTGACGACGGCGGCGGCCCGCACCATCGAGCGGCGACTGAGGGCGCCCGCGATCACGTCGCCGACGTACTCGTTCCCACTGGTGTTGGGCACCTCGTGGAAGCAGGCGTCGCCGCAGCGGAAACGGCAGGTCATGGCGGATCGACCACCCGGGTGCGAATCGTTCGGCGTGGTGATGATCGGCAACAGCTTGCGCACTTTACTCTCCCCTTGCTTGCCCTTGGTATGGGCGTGACGGTAGGGGGGTGTTTGTGCGGGGGCGGGGCTGATGGGTGAACAGCAGATGAACTGGTGGGGGATCAGAGGGTGTTGAGGGCACCCGTGCGGGACAGGTGGGCGGGGCTTCGGAGTTGGCCGGTTTGTGCGGTCGGGCATCGGTGCAGGGTGTTTGACACCCAACCCCTTTTCCGCCTCACCCCTGCCCGACAACGCCATGTGGGGCCGCTAACCTTACGTGTCCGTCCTGGCCAGGGATTGACGGGCTTCAACTCACGCGAAGGGTTGCGCACATGGGTATTCTCACTCTCCTGCGAAACGCGTTCGGCAGGTCACGCAAGGAGCGTGCCGCCGAAGCAGAGGGTGCGGACCAGGTCCCTTCCCAGCAGGCGCCGGCCGAGGAGTCCGCGGTGGAGTCCCCCGTGGAGGCGGTCGAGCCCGCGTCGGGCCCCTCCCCCTCGCCGGTCCCCGAGCCTCGTCAGTCGGACACCTCCGAGCACGATCTCGTCACGGCCGCCTTCGACAATGTGAAGGTCCCGGCACCGACGCGGTCCCCTGAGGGCGGCGACGAGGGCGAGATTGAGACGGCGCCGAAGGGGGCGGAGAGCGGAGCCGAGGCCGAGGTCGCCGCCGGGACCGAGGTTGACGCCGAGGCATCCGTCTCGGGTACTACGGGGGCTACGGCTGCCGCCGAGGCACCTGCCAAGGGCGACACCGGTACTACGGGGACTGCCGTAGGGGACGCGGAGGCTCCGGCTCCAGAAGAGACCGACGCGGCCGAGCTGAGCCAAAGTGCGGACAAGGTCGAGGCCGCTGCCAAGGCCGAGACCGAGGCCGAGCCCACTGAGACGCCGGTGGCCGAGGAAGCCGAGACCGAGACCAAGGCTGAGGCAGAGCCCCAGGACGAGGCGATCACGGAGACAGAGGCCGAGCTCGACGCCAAGGCTGAGCCCGAGGCCGAGCCAGCTCCACTCGACGACGCTCCCCAGGCCGACGCCGAGACCGAGACCGAGACCGAGACCGAGACCGAGACCGAGGTCAACGCCGAAGCATCCGTCTCGGGTACTACGGGGACTACGGCTGCCACCGAGGCTCCCGCCGAGGACGACGCCGGTACTACGGGAGCTCCCGTAGGGGGCGAAAAGGCTCCGGACGAGACCGACGCCACCGAGCTGACCGAGAGGGCAGACGAAGCCACGGTCGAGGCCACTGCCAAGGCCGAGCCCAAAGCCGAGCCGACTCCGCTCGACGACACTCCCCAGGCCGACGCCGAGACCGAGACCGACACCGAAGCATCCGTCTCGGGTACTACGGGGACTACGGCTGCCACCGAGGCTCCCGCCAAGGACGACGCCGGTACTACGGGGACTCCCGTAGGGGACCCGAAGGCTCCGGACGAGACCGAAGCCACCGAGCTGACCGAGAGGGCGGACGAAGCCACGGTCGAGGCCGAGGCCAAGGATGAGGCCGAGGTCAGCGCCGAGACCGCTGAGACCGAGCCCGCCGAGGCGGAGGCCGAGCCCACCCAGACGCCGGTGGCCGAGGGAGCCGAGACCGACATCAAGGCTGAGGCAGAGCCCCAGATCGAGGCGATCGCGGAGACAGAGGCCAAGGCCGAGCCCGAAGCCGAGCCGGCTCCGCTCGACGACGCTCCCGAGGCCGACGCCACCGAAACCCCGGCCCCCGAGGCCGAGGGCGACGCCAGGACCGAGGTTGGCGCCGAGGCATCCGTCTCGGGTACTACGGGAGCTACGGCTGCCACCGAGGCTCCTGCCGAGGGCGGCGCCGGTACTACGGGGGCTCCCGTAGGGGGCGAAAAGGCTCCGGACGAGACCGAGACCACCGAGCTGACCGAGGGCGCGGGCGACGTCGAGACCGAGGTCAGCGCTGAGCCCGAACCCGCCGAGGCGGACGCCAAGACTGAGGCCGAGCCCACCGAGACACTGGTGGCCGACGAGCCCGAGGCCGAGGTAATCGCGGAGCCCGACGCCAAGCCCGAGCCCACGGCCGAAGCCGACGCCACCGAAACCCCGGCCCCCGAAGCCCCCACCTCCGAGGCAACCCCGGAACCCACCGAGGAGCCCACCCCGGAGCTGACGCCGGAAACCGAGGCCGAAACCGAGCCCGAAGCCGAGCCAACCCCCCTCGACGCCGCCCCCAAGGCCGACGCCACCGAAACCCCCACCCCCACCAACACCCCCCTCCCCGCCCTCCCCACCCACCTCACCACCGCCCACACCGCCTCCGCCCTCACCCTCGCCCACCTCGGCCTCACCACCGCCCGCGCCGCCGTCTACCTCGTCCTCGACCGCTCCGCGTCGATGCGCCCGTTCTACAAGGACGGCTCGGTGCAGGCACTGGCGGATCAGACGCTGGCCCTGGCCACGCACCTCTCCCCGGCCGACCCGACCGTGCACGTCGTGTTCTTCTCGACGGAGGTGGACGGCACGACGGACCTCGCGCTGACGGACGAGGACGCGGCGACGAAGGTGGACGACGTGCACGCGGGGCTCGGCAGGATGGGCCGGACGACGTACCACGCGGCGGTCGAGGAGATCACGAAGCACCTGGACGCGGCGGGCGGCGCGGACACCCCGGCGCTGGTGATCTTCCAGACGGACGGCGCCCCGGACGCGAAGACCCCGGCGACGCAATCCCTGACGGAGGCGGCGAAGACGCACCCGCGCCTCTTCTTCTCGTTCGTCGCGTTCGGCGAGCACGAGAACAAGGCGTTCGACTACCTCCGCAAGCTGAAGACGGACAACACGTCCTTCTTCCACGCGGGCCCCACCCCTAAGGGCCTCACGGACGACGAGCTGTACGAGGGCGTCCTGAAGAACTGGCGCCCGTAATACCCGTAGTACCCCGGCCCCCTATGCCGCCCCCGCTCCCCCCGATAAAAGGAGCCGGGGCGGCATACATACGTCAGCTACGATTTCAAGAACCCAAAGACCGACAACCCGACCAGGGAGCAGCCCCCGATGGCTCGACACCTCATCACCAGCGCCCTTCCGTACATCAACGGAATCAAGCACCTGGGCAACATGGTGGGGTCCATGCTCCCGGCGGACGTCTACTCCCGCTACCTGCGCCAGCGCGGCGAGGACGTCCTCTACATCTGCGCGACGGACGAGCACGGCACCCCCGCCGAGCTGGCCGCGAAGGAGCGGGGCCTGCCGGTCGACGAGTTCTGCGCCCAGGCGCACGACGCACAGAAGGCCGTGTACGACGGCTTCGCGCTCGCCTTCGACTACTTCGGCCGCAGCTCCAGCCCGCAGAACGTGGAGATCACCCAGCACTTCGCGCGGAAACTGAACGAGAACGGTTTCATCGAGGAGCGGGCGATCCGCCAGGTCTACTCCCCGGCGGACGGCCGTTTCCTCCCGGACCGCTACGTCGAGGGCACCTGCCCGCACTGCGGCTACGACAAGGCCCGCGGCGACCAGTGCGAGAACTGCACGCGCGTCCTGGACCCGACGGACCTGATCAACCCGCGCAGCGCGATCTCCGGCTCCACGGACCTCGAAGTCCGCGAGACGAAGCACCTGTTCCTCCTCCAGTCGAAGCTCCAGCGCGAGGTGGAGGAGTGGGTCGCGGCCCACGAGGACGAGTGGCCGCACCTCTCCTCGTCCATCGCCCGCAAGTGGCTCACGGAGGGTCTGCACGACCGTGCGATCACCCGCGACCTCGACTGGGGCATCCCCGTCCCGGCCGACACCTGGCCCGAACTCGCCGCCGAGGGCAAGGTGTTCTACGTCTGGTTCGACGCGCCGATCGAGTACATCGGGGCGACGAAGGAGTGGTCGGACGAGGACCCGGCGAACCGTGACTGGAAGTCGTGGTGGTACGAGTCCCAGGACACCGTCCGCTACACGGAGTTCATGGCGAAGGACAACGTCCCCTTCCACACGGTGATGTTCCCGGCGACCGAACTCGGCGTCCGTGAGCCGTGGAAGATGGTCGACTACGTCAAGTCCTTCAACTGGCTGACGTATTACGGCGGGAAGTTCTCAACTTCCCAGAAGCGCGGGGTCTTTACCGACCAGGCGCTCGCCATCCTCCCCGCCGACTACTGGCGCTACTTCCTCATCGCCAACGCCCCCGAGTCGGACGACTCCTCGTTCACCTGGGAGCACTTCACGGCGACGGTGAACAAGGACCTCGCCGACACGCTCGGCAACTTCGTCAACCGTGTCCTGTCCTTCTCCAAGAAGCGGTTCGGCGACGAGGTCCCGGCGGGCGGCACGCCCGGTGAGGCGGAGGCGAAGCTCGGTACGGAGATCGCGGCGCTCCTCGCGGAGTACGAGGCGCAGTTGGACGCGCTCCAGTTCCGCAAGGCCGCGGCGGCCCTGCGTGCGCTGTGGTCGGCCGGCAACTCCTACCTGGAGGAGAAGGCGCCCTGGCTGGAGATCAAGACCAACCCTGAGGGCGCGGCCCTGACCCTCCGCACGGCGATGAACCTGATCCACCTCTACTCGGTGGTCTCGGAGCCCTTCATCCCGGCGACGGCGAAGACGATGCGCGAGGCCTTCACGCTCGCCGACGACACGGCGACCTGGATCACCCCGGACGCCGCGAAGTCCCTGGACGCCGTCCCCGCGGGCGCCCCCTTCACCGTCCCGCCGGTCCTGTTCGCGAAGCTGACGGACGAGGACCTGGAGACGTACAAGGAGCGGTTCGGCGGACAGCCGGAGTAACGCGGGCGGAGTAATACCGCAGAGCTACGCGCGAGCAGAGCTACGTGCGAAAGGTGGCCGACCGGCCCCGGGGAACACCCGGACCGGTCGGCCACCTTCGTTGCGCGGCCCCCGTGTCCCTCCACCCGGAGTCCGCGCGACCGGCCGAGGCCAGCGTCTCCAGGGGCGGGCTGCGGGACCCGCTGCTGGAGGAGGCGTCGGCCGGTGCTTACGCCCCATCAGTGGCCGCCGGACACAAGAAGGTTGCCGCACCATCAGATTTTTTTTCGCACGGCCCTCAAGAAACGCCGAAGGGGCCGAAGATCCAGGCAGGATCCCCGGCCCCTAAGGGCTACACAGGTACTACGGGTACTACGGGTACTACGGGTACTACGGGTACTACTTCGGCTGCGGCTTCCTGATGTTCAGGTGCAGCTCCCGCAACCGCGTCTCCTCCAGCTCCGTCGGCGCCCCCATCATCAGGTCCTGGGCGTTGCCGTTGAGCGGGAAGGCGATGGTCTCGCGGATGTTGGGCTCGTCGGCCAGCAGCATGACGATGCGGTCGACGCCGGGGGCGATCCCACCGTGCGGCGGCGCCCCGAAGCGCAGCGCGCGCAGCATGCCGGCGAACTCGCGCTCGACGGTCTCACTGTCGTAGCCGGCGATGTTGAACGCCTTGAGCATGATCTCGGGCTCGTGGTTCCGGATCGCGCCGGAGGACAGCTCGACGCCGTTGCAGACGATGTCGTACTGCCAGGCGAGGATGTCCAGCGGGTCCTGGTTCTCCAGCGCGTCCATGCCACCCTGCGGCATGGAGAACGGGTTGTGCGAGAAGTCGATCTTGCCGGTCTCCTCGTCCTTCTCGTACATCGGGAAGTCGACGATCCAGCAGAACCGGAAGACGTTCTCCTCGAAGTGCCCGGCGCGCTTGGCGGCCTCGACGCGGACCGCGCCCATGATCTTGGAGACCTCGTCGAACTCACCGGCGCCGAAGAAGATCGCGTGCCCGGCGGTGAGGGAGAGCCGCTTGGTCAGCTCGGCGATGTTCTCCTCGGTGAGGAACTTCGCGATCGGCCCGGACAGCGAACCGTCCTCGGCGACACGCACCCACGCCAGACCCTTCGCCCCCTGCGAGACGGCGAAGTCGCCGAGCTGGTCGAAGAACTTCCGGGGCTGCGCGGAGACGTCCGGCACCGGCAGCGCGCGGACGTGCTTCCCGGCGAACGCCTTGAACTCGGAGCCCTCGAACACGTCGGTGATGTCGACGAGTTCGAGCTGGGCGCGCAGGTCCGGCTTGTCGGAGCCGTACTTCAGCATCGACTCGCGGAACGGGATGCGCGGGAACGGCGAGGTGACCTCGCGACCGCCGCCAAACTCGGTGAACAGCTCGGTCATGAGCTTCTCGATCGGCTGGAAGACGTCCTCCTGCTCGACGAAGCTCATCTCGACGTCGAGCTGGTAGAACTCGCCCGGCGAGCGGTCGGCGCGGGCGTCCTCGTCGCGGAAGCAGGGCGCGATCTGGAAGTAGCGGTCGAACCCGGAGATCATCAGCAGCTGCTTGAACTGCTGCGGCGCCTGCGGGAGCGCGTAGAAGCGGCCCGGGTGCAGGCGGGAGGGGACGACGAAGTCGCGCGCGCCTTCCGGGGAGGTGGCCGTCAGGATCGGCGTGGCCATCTCGTTGAAGCCGAGGGCGACCATCTTGTGCCGGATCGCGGAGATCACGGCCGTCCGCAGCATGATGTTGCGGTGCATGCGCTCGCGGCGCAGGTCGAGGAAGCGGTACTCCAGGCGGCGCTCCTCGTTGACGCCGTCCTCGGCGTTGATGGTGAAGGGGAGCGGCTGGGCGGCGCCGAGCAGTTCGACCTCGGCGACCTCGACCTCGATCTCGCCGGTCGGCAGGTCGGCGTTCACGTTCTCTGTTCCACGTGAAACAACGCGGCCGTCGACGCGGACGGTCGACTCCTTGCTGACCTTGTCGAGCGCGTCGTAGGCGGGGGTGCCGGGGCGGGCGACGAGCTGCGTGATGCCGTAGTGATCGCGCAGATCGATGAAGAGGATGCCGCCCAGGTCGCGCCGATTGTGCAGCCAGCCGCTCAGCCGGACGTCGGTGCCGACGTCAGAGGCGCGGAGCTGGCCGCAGGTGTGGGACCTGTACCGATGCATCTTCGTTCATCGTCCTTCGTTTTTGGGTCTGCCGGGGTTGCTCTCCCCTGGCGGGAACGGGCCACCGGGCCCGGACCCGTCAAGGGTACCGGCCGCCTCGAAACCGTCCCTACAGATATCCGGGTGCGGGGGCCGGTCGTACAACATCACTAGCGCCGCGCCGCCAAATATTCTTAAAGTAGGGCAATGCGCACTGGTGAGCCCCTGCCCGCGGTGGAGCAGGTCCTCGCCGCTCTCTCGACCGGCGTCTGGCACTGGTCCACGGCGTCCGGTCTGGTCACGGTCGACGCCGAGGCGGCCCGCCTGCTCGGGCTGCCCGCGGAGGGGGCGGTGCTCACCGAGGCACAGACCCGGGCCCGGCTGCACCCGGTCGACTGGAACGAGATCACCGGTGTGATCCAGCTCGCGGTCGCGGAGCAGACGCTCGCGGAGGTCCGGATCCGGATCATGGACGATCAGGGGCGGGTCGTACGGGTCGTACGGAGCCGGTCGAAGCCGTCGTTCGATCCGGTGAAGCGGGCGTACGAGCTGATCGGCACCCTTCAGGAGGTGACCGAGCCGGAGCCGGGCACCCCGGCGGGGCGGCGGGCGGTGACCGGGGACTGGCGGCGCTCGCGGGAGGCGTTCCTGCTGGACGCGGGGCGGGCGCTGGCGGAGGCGCGGTCTACCGCTGAGGTACTACGGGTAGCGGCAGGGTTGTCGATGCCGGGGTTCACGCCGGACGGGCTCGCGGTCTTCGGGGTGGAGGGTGAGCGGCTGACGGTGATCGGCCACCACGGGCAGCAGCCGGGTGAGGAGGCGCCGTTCACGCAGCTCTCGGTGCGGACCGACTATCCCGCCGCGGAGGTAGTACGTACGGGGCGTGCGGTGTACCTCTCCTCGCCCGAGAAGTACCAGGACCGCTACCCCCTGACCTGGCCGCTCGCCGCGCACTTCGGCCGCCGGTCCTGGGCGTTCCTGCCGCTGACGGTCGCCGGGCGGACGATGGGGGCGTGGATGGCCGCGTTCACGTACCCCGTGGCGTTCACGCCGGACGAGCGGTCGGTGCTGACGACCGTCGCCCGCATGCTCGCGCAGGCCCTGAGCCGGGCCGGTGCCGCCGAGACGCAGCGGGAGCTGACGGACGGCCTCCAGCGCTCGATGCTGCCGACCTTGGGGGAGATACCCGGGATGACCCTGGCGGCGCGCTACATCCCCACCGGGGGTGGCCTTCAGGTAGGGGGTGACTGGTACGACATGATCCCGCTGCCGCGCGGCGGGTTCGCGCTGGTCATCGGGGACGTCCAGGGCCACGACGTACGCGCCGCAGGTCTGATGGGCCAGCTCCGGATAGCTCTCAGGGCCTACGCCTCCGAGGGGCACCGCCCGGACGCGGTCCTCTCCCGGGCGTCCCGCTTCTTCTACGGCCTCACCCACACGGACGACTCCCCGCGCTTCGCCACCTGCTTCTACGTGGAGGTCGACCCGGAGACCGGCGTCCTGGAGACCGCTCGCGCCGGCCATCTCGACCCGACGATCCTCATGCCCGACGGCACGGTCCTGCTCCGCTCGACGGCGGGCGGGCTCCCCCTAGGGATCGACCCTGACACCGACTACCCGACCTCGCGGATCACCCTGGACCCCGGCGAGACCCTGATGCTCTGCACGGACGGCCTCCTGGAGACCGGCGGGCACGACCTGGACACGGGCTGGAAGCGGATCCGGGCGACCCTCGAAACGCACCGGGGCACCCTGGAGGAGCTGGCCGACTCCCTCGTCCAGACCGTCCTGGGCCCCTCCTCCCACCACACCACGGGCCCGCTCGCCGACCGCCGCGAGGACGACATCGCCCTGGTCCTCCTCTCCCGAGCCCCCGACACCCCCGGCACCTCCCTCACCCCCGCCGTCCCCCGCCGCACGCTCCTGACCATCGCCCAGTCGGAGCCGGAGCGCGTGGCCGAGGCCCGCCACCAGCTCCGCGACCTCCTCCACGACTGGCCCTCCGCCGACCAGCTCGACTCCGCCGTCCTCCTCCTCTCCGAACTCCTCACCAACGTCCTCGTCCACACCGACGCGGACGCCCTCCTCCTCGCCGAGATCACCGGCACCCCCGGCACCCGCCGCCTCCGCATCGAGGTCACCGACACGACCGACGACCTCCCCCACAAACGCCGCCCCGGCGAACTGGCGTCCTCGGGGCGGGGGTTGGTCCTGATGGACCTGCTGGCCGACGCGTGGGGGGTGGACCCTCGGGGGGAGGGGAAGAGCATCTGGTTCGAGCTGTTCGAAGGGCCTGGGCCGGGAGCGTAACTAGGATGGCCTCATGACGACCGAGGACGCAGCAGGAGAGGGTGCACAGGCCGCTCCCGACGTGGTGGAGGACGTGTTCGAGGGGATCGCCACCGATGTGGAGGTGGAGAGCGCCGGAGAGGACACGGCCCTCATCGAGCGGCCCTGGAAACCGGAACAGATCCGGGTCAACACCAACCAGTTCTCCATCCGCAACATCCTCGACCAGATCGACGAGGGCTCGATCGAACTCGCCCCGGATTTCCAGCGCATGAGGGTCTGGCGCCACGATCAGAAGTCACTGCTGGTGGAATCCCTTCTGTTGCAGATCCCCCTGCCCGCGTTCTACTTCGCCGAGGACCAGGACAGCACGTTCCGCGTCGTCGACGGCCTCCAACGACTGTCCACACTGCACGAGTTCGTGCGAGGCGGCGCGACGAGCTTCGCCCTCGGCAAACTCGATCATCTGCACGACCTGCGGAACCGGCGCTTCTCCGATCTCCCTGTGCCGTTCCAACGGCGCATCAACAACACCCAGTTGCTTGTCAACGTGATCGATCCGATGACGCCACGCGGAGTGACGTACGAGATCTTCAAACGCATCAACACCGGTGGCACTCCGCTGAACGCGCAGGAGATCCGGCACTGTATGAGCCGGTCACGCAGCCGGGACATCCTCAAGCGCATGACCCACACGGACGCCTTCGCCAGTGCCACCGGCGGCCGCCTCACCGATCACATCCGGATGAACGACCGGGAGATGGCGCTGAGGTTCGCGGCATTCTGGCTGCGCGGGCTGCGCGGATATCTGGCGCGTCCGGTGATGGAGGAGTTCCTGATGAACGCCACCGAGATGCTCGATGATCCGAAGGAAGTCCCGGACGGTCAGGTGGCGGAGCTGGAGTCCGACTTCGAACGAGCAATGGCCCATGCCTTTCTCGTCTTCGGCGAGCACGCGTTTCGGAAGTGGCCGAAGAACACCGAGTCACGCAGCCCGATCAACCGGGCCCTGTTCGAGACCTGGTCCATCGCGTTGTCGGACCTGGATTTCACCACGGAGGATCTGCGCAGGCGCCGTAAGGACATCGTGCTGGCCGCCCGTCACCGTATGACGTACGACGTCACGTATCTCAACGCCATCACCTCCTCCACCGCCGACCGAGCCCGGGTGGAGACCCGGTTCGAGGCGGCGCGCGAAGACGTGAGGGCCGGTCTGTGATCAGCGCCCTGGAGATCAAGCGCTTCAAGTGCTTCGCCTCGGCGTCCTTCGACATGCGCCCGCTCACCGTCCTGACCGGCGTCAACGGCGGCGGCAAGAGCTCGCTGATCCAGTCGCTTCTGCTGGCCAGACTGGCGACCGTCGAAGGCCCCCGCAGCGTCCAGCTCAACGGCCCCCTGGGGCTGGCACTCGGTGAAGCCCGTGACGTCCTGCACTGGGACCATGACGAGGGCGACACGATAGAAGTGCGGTTGCACGACCACGAGGCCGACGAACAGTGGCGGTACGAGTTCGGCTTCCCCGGCACCGAGCGAGCCCTGCATCTGGACGTGCTCTCGGTTCCGCCCTCCACCGCCCCCGGCGTGGGGGCAGCGCCTCCCGGATTCACCTACTTGTGCGCCGAACGCCTTGGCCCTCGGGACATGTTGTCGCTCTCCGCCGAGGAGCCCGAGAGCATCGGGGTAGGCGTGCAGGGTGAGTACACCGCTCAGGTACTGGCCCTGCGCGAGACCCGTTCCGTAAGCCGACGCTCCAAGGTCCGCCCCGCGCTCCACCACTCGCGAAGCACCGCCACTCAGCCCCGGCTCCAAGCCGAGGCCTGGGCCTCCGACATCATCCGCCCCGTGCAGATCACCGCCCAGCTCGCCGGCGGCGTCATGGCCAGCACGATCCGCTTCGCGGAAACCCGCCCGACCGGCGAGGAAGTCCTCCGCCCCGCCAACACCGGCTTCGGCGTCTCCTACGCCCTTCCCGTCATCGTCGCCGGCCTGCTGACCGAACCCGGCGATCTGCTGATCGTCGAGAACCCGGAGGCCCACCTGCACCCGGCGGGCCAGTCGAAGCTGGGCCGGTTCCTCGCGCGGGTCGCGGGCAGCGGCGTCCAGGTCGTGGTCGAGACGCACAGCGACCACGTCCTCAACGGGGCTCGGCTCGCCGTGGCCGTCGACCGCTCCATCCGCGCGTCGGACATGATCACGCACTACTTCGACCACGACGGCCCCACGGCCATCGGCATCAACGACAAGGGCGAACTCGACCACTGGCCCGGCGGGTTCTTCGACCAGATCGAGACCGACCTGGGGCGGTTGGCGCGAGCGCGACGCGGCCGGTAACGGCGCCAAAGGGGGACGAGTTGGAGAACCTCGACGACGACTACCGTGTCGTCATCGGAGAAGAGTGCTTCGACTGGCGGGAGTTGACGGCCACAGCCCGGCGTGACGCGCTCGACGCACTCGGCGATGTCCTCCAACCGCTGGTGGACGGCCGCAAGGTGGCGCTCATGAACACCGCGTACGACGCGGAGTGCCTGCCGTCCAACACCCTGGCCGACGCGCTGTTCTCACCGGACGGCGACCTGCCGCACGATGAACGACGGCTCCTGCAACGGCTGTTGGACAAATGCCGGAGCATGGACGTGACCGATGCGGACCTGACATCGCAGGCCCGAGTCCCCGACACCCCTTGGTGCGAACCCTCTTGGGGAACAGCCCACGCCCTGTCCCGCGCGACGACCGGCCGGGCCATGTCCTGCCTGCTCCCGCCCTCGCACGGTTGGCCGTCCGGCTGGCACACGGTCGAGCGGACCACCGACGGCGCCCAGGACGAAGTCCGCCTGCACGTCCTGCGCATCCCCGAGGACACTCTCACCTTCTGGCGGGGTGTCTACGACCACGAACGGGTCCCGGCGGACCGCTTCTTCACCCTCACCGCCGACGCCTTCCCCGACCTGATCTTCACCGAATCCCTCCGCCTGAACCAATTCAAGGGAACCTACGCCGAGGTGCTCCCCTGGCTGTTGAAGCTGCTCGCCGCACTGAACGACCACTTCGCCCGCACCTTGGCCGAATGCGGCGGCGACCAGAAACGGGTCATGGACAGGTTCTCGGCGTTGGGCCTGGACATCTCCCCCGAGAACTCGAACACGAAGAAGAACGCGAAGGCGTGGGAACAGCGCAACGTCGTCCACCAGAAGGCGACTTACCGATGCGAATGGCACGGAAAGCGCCTGTGGGACCGCGACCGCGTCCACTTCTCCCTGCCGATCGCCGAGCGTGACGGCAGAGTGCTGGTCGGAATCTTCACGAACCATCTGGGCACGTGACGTGAGGAACGACCCCGCACAGCACCGTGAAGTGCCGTGCGGGGCCGTCTAGTTGACGAACCCTCAAAAACCCTGGGTTCAGATGCCGTTCTCCGTCATCCCATGAACCGCCGGCACCGTCCCCAGCCGCCCCTTCTGGAAGTCCTCGAACGCCTGCTGGAGTTCGGCCTTGGTGTTCATGACGAAGGGGCCGTAGTGGGCCATGGGCTCGCGGATGGGCTGCCCGCCCAGCAGCACGACTTCGAGGTCCGGGGTGTGGGAGTCCTGGGATTCGTCGGCGCGGACCGTCAAGGAGGTGCCGGTGCCGAAGACGGCGGTCTGGCCGAGGCGGATGGGGCGGCGTTCGGCGCCGACCGAGCCGCGGCCCGCCATGACGTACGCGAGGCCGTTGAAGTCCTCGCGCCAGGGCAGGGTGATCTCGGCGCCCGGTGCGAGGGTCGCGTGGATCATGGTGATCGGGGTGTGGGTGACGCCGGGGCCCTGGTGGCCGTCCAGTTCGCCCGCGATGACGCGCAGGAGGGCGCCACCGTCGGGGGAGGTGAGGAGCTGGACGTTGCCGCCGCGGATGTCCTGATACCTGGGAGCCATCATCTTGTCGCGCGCCGGGAGGTTCACCCACAGCTGGAGGCCGTGGAAGAGCCCGCCGGACATGACGAGCGACTCCGGCGGCGCCTCGATGTGCAGCAGGCCCGCGCCCGCCGTCATCCACTGCGTGTCGCCGTTGGTGATGGTCCCGCCGTTGCCCTGGCTGTCCTGGTGGTCGAAGATCCCGTCGATGATGTAGGTCACGGTCTCGAAGCCGCGGTGCGGGTGCCACGGGGTGCCCTTCGGCTCGCCCGGGGCGTACTCCACCTCACCCATCTGGTCCATCATGATGAACGGGTCGAGGTGGCGGTAGTTGATCCCCGCGAACGCTCTGCGTACCGGGAATCCCTCACCCTCGTAACCGCTGGGCGCGGTCGTGACGGCGAGTACAGGGCGCGCGACGGCGTCGGCCGGCGCGGTGACACGGGGGAGCGTCAACGGGTTCTCGACGGTCACTGCGGGCATGTCGGTTCCTCCTCGGACGCCGTTCGGCACAACACCGCACGGCAACGTCTTGCGACGATTTTAGTTGAACGCTGAACTTTCTGCCACCCCCAGGAACAGCGGGCGCCCGACGGACATTCCCCACCCTCAGGTACTACGGGTACTCCGAGGGGCTCGGGAAAAAGACGATCGTGTATCACGCGCAGGTGTGTTACAGTTCCTACGTTGCAGTTGCGGTACCCATGAACCTATGTGCGCCCGACGGGATTGCTTCCATCGGGCGCATTATTCGTTTTCCGGCATCTCCGGATGGGGCCTCTGCTCTACCTGAAGGAGATTGTCATGGCACAGGGCACCGTGAAGTGGTTCAACTCGGAAAAGGGCTTCGGCTTCATCGAGCAGGACGGCGGCGGCCCCGACGTCTTCGCCCACTACTCGAACATCCAGTCCCAGGGCTTCCGTGAGCTCCAGGAGGGCCAGCGCGTGTCCTTCGACGTCACGCAGGGCCAGAAGGGCCCGCAGGCGGAGAACATCGTCCCCGCCTAATCGCCGGACGTCTTTCGCTCGCCGGGGTTCGCACCAGCGTTGGTGCGGGCCCCGGTTTGCGCTGTTTCCAGGAAAAGGTGGACCCACCGCATGTCCCGCAGGCCCCAGAAGCCGAACCGCCGCGCCTCGTCGCCCCAGCAGTCCCCCGCCAAGCCGAGGGAGTTCCGGCTGCCGGAGAGCACGACGCCCGCGCTGCCCCCCGTCGCGGACTTCGCTGACCTGGACATGCCGGCCGGGCTGCTGAAGACCCTGACCGCGCAGGGCGTCACCACGCCCTTCCCGATCCAGGCCGCCACGCTCCCCAACTCGCTCGCCGGCCGTGACCTCCTCGGCCGTGGCCGTACCGGCTCCGGCAAGACCCTCGCGTTCGGCCTCGCGGTCCTGGCGCGGACGGCGGGGCTGCGCGCCCAGCCGAAGGCGCCGCTCGCGCTGGTACTAGTACCTACGAGGGAGCTGGCGCAGCAGGTCACCGACGCGCTGTTGCCGTACGCGACCGCCGTCAACCTGCGGATGGCCACCGTCGTCGGCGGGCTCTCCATCACCCGGCAGGCCGATACGCTGCGGCGCGGCGTCGAGGTGGTCGTCGCGAGTCCCGGGCGGCTCAACGACCTGGTCGAGCGCGGGGACTGTGTCCTCGACGACGTCCGGATCACGGTCCTCGACGAGGCCGACCAGATGACCGACATGGGGTTCCTGCCGCAGATCACCAAGCTGATCCAGAAGGTGCGGGCCGACGGGCAGCGGATGCTGTTCTCGGCGACCCTCGACCAGAACATCGACCGGCTGGTCCAGCGGTTCCTGACCGACCCGGTGACGCACTCCGTCGACCCGTCCGCCGGTGCGGTGACGACGATGGAGCACCACGTCCTGCACGTCGCGGACGAGACCGACAAGAAGGCCGTCACCACGCGGATCGCCGCGCGTGACGGGCGCGTCATCCTCTTCCTCGACACGAAGCGGTCCGCCGACCGGCTCGCCAAGCGGCTCCTCTCCGTGGGGGTGCGGGCTGCCGCGCTGCACGGCGGGCGGTCCCAGCCGCAGCGCAACCGGACGCTCGACCAGTTCAAGAACGGGCAGGTCACGGCGCTTGTCGCGACGAACGTGGCGGCTCGGGGGATACACGTCGACGACCTCGACCTCGTCGTCAACGTCGACCCTCCCGTAGATCACAAGGACTACCTCCACCGGGGTGGGCGGACCGCTCGCGCCGGGGGTTCCGGGACCGTCGTCACGCTGGTCCTGCCGGAGCAGAAGCGGGAGGTGACGCGGCTGATGTCCGACGCGGGTATTAGACCCCGTACCTCTCGGGTCTCCTCCACGGATACCGAGCTGTCCACGATCACGGGGGCTCGGGAGCCGTCGGGGGTCGCGGTGGTGATCGAAGTGCCGCAGCCGGCTGCTCCGCAGGGTGGTGCGGGGTCCGGGTCCGGGAGCCGGGGCGGGCGTCGGCGTCGCGGTGGCGGCGGGGCGGGTGCCGGGTCCGGGGCGTCCCGGACAGGGTCCTCGGCCGGTGCCGCGCCCAAGGGCGAAGGCCGGGGCGGCGAACGGCGGGGCCGTGGTGGTACGACGTCGGCGAGCCCGGCGTCGGGTGGTGCCGGTGGGTCGGGCGGACGCGGGTCCGGACGACGTCCCGGCGGTGGGACGGCGACGACGGGGACGTCCACGGGTGCCGCCTCCCCGAAGGGCGGACGCGGGACCGGTCGCCGGACCGGCGGCGGGACGGTGTCCGGCGGGGCTGCCGGATTCAGCGCCAGCGCCGGGGGCGGACGCCGGGGTACGCGACGGCCGTCGGCCGGCTAGCCGGGCAGGGAGAGCTCGGGGGTACTAGGGGTATGACGGGGATCGTCCCCCTAGTACCCCGACCCCCCTGCCTCTCCTCCACCCCGTACGACCCGTACGACCCGTACGACCCTGATCGCGCGGCCCTCGTGCGCCCCGCTCCGTACGCCCCGTACATCCCGTACGCCCCGTACCCCCGCAGAGCCACCCTCAGCCGTACATCCTCCGCATCGCGAACTCCACCATCTGCTCGACCGCCTTCGCGTCGAACACCATCCGGTGCTCGCCCTCCATGTCGAGGACGAATCCGTACCCCGTGGGGAGCAGGTCGATGACCTCGGCGCCGGTGATGACGAAGTACTTGGACTCCTTGCCGGCGTAGCGCCGCAGCTCCTTGAGGGAGCTGAACATGGGGATGACCGGCTGCTGCGTGTTGTGCAGCGCGAGGAACCCGGGGGTGTCCCCGCGCGGGCAGTACACCTTCGACGTCGCGAAGATCTGCTGGAAGTCCTCGGCAGCCATCTGCCCGGTGGTGAACGCTCTCACCGCGTCCGACAGCGACGGAGGCGACGGCTCCGGATAGAGGGGCGGCTGCTGACCGTACCCACCGACACCGCCGGGCTGCTGCGGCGGCGCGTACTGCTGCTGAGCGGCGCCCTCGCCCATGGGCTGGCCGTATCCGTACATGCCCCCAGCCTATCGAGAGTCAGGCGGGGACCGGGAGTTCGCGGTGTGACCAGTCACAGACAGGGGATCGGGGTTGCGACTTATTACCGGCGGGTAGCATCATCGTAGCTACTAGCTGGTACGTGAAACCACTGCGCGAGGAACACAGTGCCTCGCCGATCTCTTGCGGGAGCCATCACCATGGGGCACTACAAGTCGAACCTCCGCGACATCGAGTTCAACCTGTTCGAAGTACTCGGCCGCGACAAGCTGTACGGCACGGGCCTGTTCGAGGAGATGGACACGGACACCGCGAAGAGCATCCTGTCGGAGATGCTGCGGCTGTCCGAGAACGAGCTGGCGGAGTCCTTCGTGGACGCCGACCGCAACCCTCCGGTCTTCGACCCGGAGACGAACACCGCGCCGGTCACGCCGTCGTTCAAGAAGTCGTACAAGGCGTTCATGGACTCCGAGTACTGGCGGCTCGGACTGCCGGAGGAGATCGGTGGGACGACGGCGCCGCCGTCGCTGATCTGGGGGTTCGCGGAGCTGATCCTCGGCGCGAACCCGGCCGTGTGGATGTACTCCTCCGGTCCCGCGTTCGCGCGGATCCTCTTCGAGGAGGGCACCGAGGAGCAGAAGAAGTGGGCGAAGGTCGCGGTCGAGCGGACCTGGGGTTCGACCATGGTGCTGACCGAGCCGGACGCCGGGTCGGACGTCGGCGCGGGTCGGACGAAGGCGGTGCAGCAGGAGGACGGGTCCTGGCACATCGAGGGTGTGAAGCGGTTCATCACGTCCGGTGAGCACGACATGGAGGAGAACATCCTCCACTACGTGCTGGCCCGCCCCGAGGGTGCCGGTCCGGGTACTAAGGGTCTGTCCCTGTTCCTGGTCCCGAAGTATCACTTCGACGGTGAGACCGGAGAGCTGGGCGAGCGCAACGGCGTGTACGCGACGAACGTCGAGCACAAGATGGGCCTCAAGGCGTCCAACACGTGCGAGATGACGTTCGGCGACCGCCACCCCGCCAAGGGCTGGCTGATCGGCGACAAGCACGACGGCATCCGGCAGATGTTCCGCATCATCGAGTTCGCCCGCATGATGGTCGGCACGAAGGCGATCTCCACCCTCTCCACCGGCTACCTCAACGCGCTGGAATACGCCAAGGAGCGCGTCCAGGGCACCGACCTCGCCGCGTTCGGCGACAAGGCCGCGCCCAAGGTGACCATCACGCACCACCCCGACGTCCGGCGCTCCCTGCTCACCCAGAAGGCGTACGCCGAAGGTATGCGGGCGCTGGTCCTGCACACCGCCTCCGTCCAGGACTCGATCGCGCTGAAGGAAGCGGCCGGTGAGGACGCGAAGGCCGAGCACGCGCTGAACGACCTGCTCCTCCCCATCGTCAAGGGGTACGGGTCGGAGAAGGGGTACGAGCAGCTCGCGCAGTCGCTCCAGACGTTCGGTGGGTCCGGGTTCCTCCAGGAGTACCCGATCGAGCAGTACATCCGGGACGCGAAGATCGACACGCTCTACGAGGGCACGACCGCGATCCAGGGCCAGGACTTCTTCTTCCGCAAGATCGTCCGTAACCAGGGTGCCGCGCTCAACTCCCTCGCCGAGGACATCAAGAAGTTCCTCGCGCTGGGGACGGGTGGCGAGGAACTCGCGGGTGCGCGGGAGCAGTTGGCGAAGGCTGCCGTCGAGCTGGAGGCCATCGTCGGGCTCATGCTGACGGATCTCGCGGCGACCGAGCAGGACGTCAAGAACATCTACAAGGTGGGCCTCAACACGACTCGCCTGCTGATGGCGTCCGGTGACGTCATCGTCGGCTACCTCCTCCTCAAGGGTGCCGCCGTCGCCACCGAGAAGCTGGAGACCGCCTCCGCGAAGGACGTCCCCTTCTACACCGGCAAGATCGCCGCCGCGAAGTTCTTCGCAGCGACGGTGCTGCCGGGGGTGACGCTGGCCCGTAAGGTCGCCTCCGGGGTGGACCTGGATGTGATGGAGCTGGACGAGTCGGCGTTCTGACGGATCGTCGGTTCTCCCAACGGGCTTTGTACTGACGCCTGTTGACTGTGTGTGAGTGGGTCCCGTCCGGGGTCGGACGGGGCCCATTTGCGTTCTCGGCCCAGTTCCGTCGTCGGCGGCGGCTGTCGGCGGGGCTGATGCGGGCCGGCTCAGCGGAGGGGGTCCTTCTCGGGCGATCGCGCGTGTCGTGTGGTCGGCCGGTGTCGGGTGTATGCCGTCCGCGGTCCGGTGCTTCGGCTCGGTCGTCGCGGCGAGTTCGGTGAACACGGCTTCGGTGTCGGGGAGTTGGGCAACGCCCTTGCGGGCGGTCTGGGTCTTCGGGTCCAGGACGGTGCGCCACTGGATTCGCCCTTCTCTCCGATGAGGGCGTAGCCGGGTCCGGCCTCGGCGAGGGGAGTGAGCAACCGGTCGTACCCCGCTGCGAACTCTTCCACGGGGATCACGTACCCCTTCGGGTCTACCGGGTGCCAGAGTCCCCGCTCTCCCGCAGTCGGTGACCAACGGCTCGGTTCAGAACTGGCCGATCTGTCGAGGAGGGGCAGACGAGTTCGGCTCAGCGGGACAAGTTCACATGGGCGCACTTTTCCCGCTGGAACTTGCCGAACTGGAAGAGTTACGCGCCGGCAAGGCGGATGAACCCCGGCCCGGCGTCATCGGTGAACGCCGTGCGGACGGTACGGATCCGGCCGCACTCGGCCGCGTATTCCGATGCCCGAACGAGGGGTTCATCGACGGAGAGAGGGGGCTGGCCCCGGCAACAAACCCACCACTGGAAATCACCCGAACGAGTGACACCGTCTCAGTGGCAGACGTAGGAACAAATCGCCTCAGAGGAGGACACCCTTCTCGACACTGTCTCGCGGGACGCCCGAGGTCTCCTCGCCGACCTCCCGCAGAACCGTCCCATCGGGCCCGGCGCGGGACGCGTCGGCGGCGGGCGACCATGCCGGGGGTGACGGCCCACTCGTCCTCGCCGAGTTGATCCCACGGGGTGCGGGGGTGGGCGTCGGCCTCGCTTCGAGGTCGCGTCCCGGTGCGATGTCTCTCTACCGGGTCTGACCGTTCACGTTGTCCTCGAACAGTTGCCGGGTGCGGCGCAGCAGAGCCTGCCGTACGTCGTCCGGTGACAGGACCCGCAGTGGTGTGGCCAGGCTGAGGAGGTACCTGGCGAGCCCGTCCGCGTCGGGGCCGCCGATGTCGACGATGGTGGCTTCGGGGCCTTCCGGGCGGTGGCTACCGACCGTCTGCGGGATCAGCCGTAGCGCCTGGTCCATGGGCAGCGGGAGGCGGATCGTCACGTAGAGCGGGTAGGAACCGGTCGCGATGGAACGGGAGACAAGCAGAGCCGGGTCGGGTGGGTCGATGAGCTCCACCGGGCGTCCGGTCGGCTGTATCCGGCTCACCCTGTCGGCGCGGAAGGTACGCCACTCGTCCCGTGCCACATCCCGGGCGACGAAGTACCAACGGCGTCCCGTGTGCACCAGGCGGTACGGGTCGACGTCCCGGACCGTGGCCTTCCCCTCCCGATCGCGGTACGACAGGCGGCAACGCTCCGCCCGATGACACGCGCCGGCCAGTTCCAGCAGCATGCCGGGCGTGATCTGGGGCGCGTCGAGCCTTGTGGTGTGAACAAATGCGGCATCCATCTCACCCAGCCGTTCCGCGATCCGGCGCGGCAGAACCTGGCGCAGTTTCAGCAGAGCGGACAGCGCGGCCTGGTCACCGCCGAGAACGCCGCTGAGCGCGGCCTCGCGCAGCCCGACGGCCACGGCGAGTGCCTCTTCGTCATCGAGGATCAGCGGCGGTACCCGGGATCCGGCTCGGAGGCGGTATCCACCCCATGGCCCGGGATCGGACTCGACTCCGTAGCCGAGTTCCCGAAGCCTGGCGATGTCCCGCCGCACCGTGCGTTCGGTGACCGCCATGCGACCGGCCAGCTCGCCGCAGGTCCACGACGGGCGTGCGGACAGCAGTGAGACCAGTCGCAGCAGGCGGGCGGATGTGCTGATCACATCGTGAAGTGTCCCGGATGACCAGGACCGAATCTGTCCTGGTCCCGTCATAGCGTCTTCCCCATGAGTACTGGAAACACGATCGCACCCGAGATCCGCTACGCGGCCGTCACCTTCGACTGCTCGGACCCCGCTGAACTGGCCCGTTTCTACGGCGAGGCCCTCGGCCTCCCCGTCGCCTACTCCAGCGACGACTTCATCCTGCTCGGCAAGGAGGGTTCGGCCGGACTGGGGTTCAACCGGCTGGCCGACTACAGGCGTCCCACCTGGCCGGACCCTTCCCAGGAGAAGCAGGCCCACCTCGAACTGGGCGTCGACGACCTGGAGTCCGCGCAGGCTCACCTGCTGGCTCTGGGTGCTGTCGAGCCCCCGTCCCAGCCCCAGCCCGACCGATGGAGGGTCTTGCTGGACCCCGCCGGCCACCCCTTTTGCATCACCACCCTGGTCTGAACATGACCGCGCACCCGGGCAAGGGCGGCGAACTCGCCGCCGTCCTGCTGCGGGTCGCGGCGAGGCTGCACGACGGACGACGGGGTCGGTGGCGGTCAGCTGTGGCCGAACCCGGCGGACGACAGGGTCCAGAACCGTCAGCTGATACCCAACCCGGCGCGAAGCCCTCCCCGGCACCGGCCCCCGATACTGGCCGCCATGACCCCCACGCCCGACCAGCCCCCGACCCCGACCCCGACCCCGTCCTCCCGGATCAAGGTCCGCACCGGCGCCCTCGTCTTCTGCGGCGACGACGTCGCCCTCATCCGCCGCGACCGCCCCGGCTCCGTGCACTGAAGAACTCGCCCTCGACATCGGCCAGGCCGAGGACGGCGACCTCCTGTGGATCGTCGACCAGCGAGTCACCCGCCCCGGCCCCGCCCCGCCACCCCGCAAGCTCCACCTGATCTACCGCCTCCACATCACCCCCGAAACCCGCGCAGGCCTCGCCGAACACGAACTCGACGAACAGCCCGACGGCACCCACGAAGTCGGCGTCGTCGAATGGGTCGACTACCGCAGGACGGCCCACCTCCCGATCTTCCCGCCCATCGGCCCCGCCCTCGCAGCACTCCCCGGCCCTCGCTCCGAGCCTCAGAGAAGGCCGCCCCTCTCAACGCCCTCGCGCAGGACGACGGCGATCTCCGACGGCATGAGATTGGCCCCGCCGATCGCCTCAACGGTGAGCGGGAGCTCCTGGAGGAGGTACTCCCCCCGCCCTTCCTGGCTGAACTCAGGCCCGGTACGGGCCTCGAAGTCCCACTCCTCGATCGTCGCGAGGTAGAAATCCTGCCGCTCGCCGTCGGTCTCCAAGGTGTGGAACAGCCGGACGACCGTTGCCTCGCCGCCGGTCTCCTCGTGGACCTCCCGCAGCACCGCCGCCTCGGGCCCGGCGTCGGTCGCCTCGACCTTCCCGCCGACGACCACCGAGTACGGCTCGACGCCGGGACGGATACGCCGCATCAGCAGCAGGGTGTTGGTCGGGGTGAGGAGGACGGCTCGGACGCGGTGCCGCATGGGGTGCTGCTTCCTCTCGGTGGTGCCGGGTGGAGACGGTCGGCGGAGAATCCGGCCTCCCCTCTGCGGCTCAGCGAAGTGCTTGGGCGACGCGCTGCCTGAGGCGTTCGTCGTGGAGGCTCTCGCGCCAGGCGGCGGCGCTGACCTCTTCGGTCTGGAGGTCACCGATGTCGGCGGTGGTGCGGAAGAGGAAGCGGAAGTCGAAGTGCTGGTGGGCGGGTTCGTCCTTGGCGGGGTTGGCGTCGATGGGGTGGGTGTCGATGTGGAGGGGGGTCTCGCCGTGTGGGGTGACGGCGTGGGGCGGGATACCGGTCTCTTCCGCGAGTTCGCGGGCGGCGGCTTGCAGGAGTGTCTCGTCCGAGGGCTCCAGGTGGCCGCCGGGCAGCAGCCACTTCTGGGTCGTGTTGTGGAGGATGTGCAGGATGCGGCCGTCGGGGCGGACGAGGATCGCCCCTGCGGTGACGTGGCCGGGCAGGGTCTTGCGGTGGGTGAGGTCGCCGCCGTCGTCCAAGAGGCCGAGGACGACGCTGAGTTCGCGCTTGTCCTCGGGGTGTTGGTCGAGGTAGGCGCCGACGGTGGTGCGGATGTGGTCTGCCGTGATGGCCATGGTGATCACCTGTTGAAGTAGGAGAGCCAAGTCGCCGCGATGGCTTCGCGGTCGAGGGCGGGAACCTCATGGATACCGGGTACGAGGTCGCCTCGGGTGAGCATTTTGATCGCGGCGAGGATCTCGGCCTGGACCAGGAAGATGAACGGCCCGACGCCGGCGCCGTGGACGAAGTTGACGGCGTTGCCGCCGTTCGCCAGATAGAAGTAGTGGCCGGTGGTCCGGTACCGGGTGACGTGGTCGCCGACCTGCGTGCGGGTGTAGACGTCGGGGAGTCCTGCGAGATCGAGTTCGTCCTCGCTGGAGGTGACGGTGGCGACGTAGGCGCCGTTGCGCAGGTGGGCGAAGTCCTCACCGCGCAGGGAGACGGCGCCGGTCGCGCAGAGCACCAGGCCCGCCCCGGTCAGGGCGGCCTCGCGGTCGCGGGCGACGGTGAACCCTTGGGAGAGAGCCTGGATGCGGCGGACGGGGTCAATGTCGAAGACGGTCACCTGGACGCCCTTGGCGTGCAGGAGCCGTGCGATCGAGCTGCCGAGTTTACCGAAGCCGATCACCAGGGCCGGGCGGCCGTGGAGGATGTCGCCGCGTCCGCGCATGACAGCCTCGGTGGAGAAGACGACGGACTGGCCGACCAGGAAGTCTTCGGGGTCCTTCAGCGGGGACCGGGCGACGGAGATGACGGGGCAGGGCAGCTTGTCGAGGCCCTCATAGCGGCGGTGCCCGTTCTCGGTGTCCTCGATCACCCCGACGAGGCGGCCGGTGAAGCGGCTGTGGACGGCGGCGAGGCCCGGGGCGAAGTAGCCGCCGACGTCCAGCAGGCAGACCGTCTCGCCCGAGGCCCGGGATTCGAGGTAGTCCAGTGCGGTGTCGTCGTCGGTGAACATCTCGCGGGTGAGGGTGTCGACCGGAACGGTCTGCTCGATCTCGCGCTTCGCTGCCGGATGGACGGACTTCGGTTTGGGCAGTACCGCCGTGAGCCGGGTCATCGTGGCGACCGCACGGACGAAGGCGGGACGCTCCGCCAGCAGATGCGTGATGAGGAACGAAGCGGCCTGCTCGTCCGGGGTGAACTGGGCGCCGATCCGAGCGAAGTAGGCGTCCAGCCGGGCGCGTTCGAAGGTTTCCATGGCAGTTCCCTCTCATCCGTCCAACCAGGGACCGGGATTCAGCGGGTGCGGGGGTGGCGGATCAGCAGCAACCGGGAACCGGCCCCTTCGATGCGGTGCCCGCGCTCGGCGGCTATGGCCTTCGGACCCAGGTGCGACATGGCCGGGACGAGCACGCCGTAGACGTCGGGCAGGGCGAGCGCGTCCAACAGTTCGGTGAACGCCGCAGAGGCAGACCCGTCCGTCACCTCGCGATCACTGAAGACGCCGGACAGCTGCAACTCGTGGCTGCGGCAGTACTCGGCCAGCGAAACGACAAGCGCAGCCTGCCGCGCTCGGGAGACCCGTACCAGCCGCAGGAAGCCGTACACGACGGGGCCGTTGACCTGGCGGTGCTCCGTGAGGGGTTCCATGCTGAGGACCGTCCGACGGGCTCGACAAAGGTGACACCTTGAGCTTCGCCGCATCCCAACTCCACGCCAATCACCGGCCGTTCCACTTCCGTTCCACTTCCGTCCCGCCGACTGCGCCCGTCTGCTTCGATGACCGGTGGAAGGGAGTGCGGCGTGGCGACTGTGCACCACTGGACCGGCCTGGAGGCCAAGGCCCTGCGGCTCGCCCTGCGGCTGAGCGTGCGGGCCTTCGCCCAGCAGCTCGGCCTGGCTGTCGCAACCGTCTCCAAGTGGGAGAGCAAGCTCGCCGACACCGAGCCCAGACCCGACACCCAGGCCATCCTCGACACCGCGCTCGGCCGGGCGGACGCCTCCGTCCACTTGCGGTTCGAAACGCTCCTGTCCGAGATGGTCAGCCCGCTGGCCGACGCCCGGCGGCGTGTCACCGCCTACGGTCCCCGGGCCTGGGAGTACGAGTCCTGGGCGGATGACCTGGACCGGGTCGTAGTCGCCCTGTCCCGGCAGAACTTCGTCTTCGCCGACAGCCTCCTGACACGGTGGCTGAGCCGGTTCAAGGCCGGCGAACTGGACGAGAAGGGCTTGTATCTCTTCGCCCGCTCCACCGCTCTGCTCGGCGACCTCAAACGCGACCAAGGCGCCGTGCTCGGCCCGCTCTCCGCGCAGTACTCCTATGCCGGTGCCCGCGCGGTATTCACCCGACTCGGCATCCCCCGCCGCGTCGCCCAGCTCGACCTCTCCCTGGCCGTGGTCACCGAGATGTCCGGGAAGCTGGAGATCGCCGCCCGCAGTTACGAGTGCCTCGCCGTCGACGACCGACTCTCCCGGCGTGACCGGGCAAGAGCCCGCCTGTGGGTGGGGACCGCGCTGAGCAAGGACGGCCGACACGGCTGTGCCACCCGCGTCATGCGGGCCGCGACCCGCGACTTCGAAGATCTCACCGAACCGGACGACTGGTCGGTGGCCCACCAGAAACTCGCCCTCGCCCGTCGCGGCGCCGGCGACCTCACCCAGGCCCTGCACTTCATCGACATCGCCCGCAGCAGCGGGATCGCCGAATCACCGATGCAACGCGTGCGACTGAACACCGCTCATGGCCACATCCTGCTCTCCGACGCGGCGACCCGGGATGATGGACTCCTCGTCCTCGACCAGGCCGCCAAGATGGCCGCGCAGTACGGACTCGTACACCAACTGCGCAGCATCGAGGGCGTCAAGGCCATGAGCGAGGGGCCGACCGGGCCCCGGCGACGGTGACCAGGGAGAACATGCGTGAGCAACGACCAACGGGCCATCACCGAGGACCAGTGGCGCCAGGCCAAGTTGATCTGGGACCACCACCGGATGAGCCATGAACTGCGGCCCGTCGACGTGGCGATCGGACTGGGCAGCCACGACCTCGGCGTCGCGACCCATGCCGCCGCGCTGTATCACTCCGGACTCTTCCCGATCCTGGTGTTCACCGGCGGCAACAGCCCCACCACCGCCAAGGTCTTCCCGCGCGGTGAGGCCGTCCACTTCCGCGAGCACGCCATCGACCTCGGTGTCCCCGCCGAGGCGATCCTGCTGGAGCCCAACGCGGCGAACACCGGGCAGAACATCACCCTGGCCCGCGAGGTCCTCGCCGCCTCCGGTATCCACCCGACCGCGGTGCTGCTGGTCTCCAAGCCTTATATGGAAAGGCGGTCGTTCGCGACCGCCCGCAAGCTGTGGCCCGACGTCGAGATCCTCTGCGCGTCGGAACCGCTGGAGTTCGACGACTACCTGAAGTCCATCGGCGACGAGAAGCTCGTCCTGGACATGCTCGTCGGCGACCTCCAGCGGGTGATCGAATATCCGAAGCTCGGGTTCGCCATCGAGCAGGAGGTCCCGGAGGACGTGCGTGCCGCATACGAATCCCTCATCCGCGACAACTTCACCAGCCGCCTTATCAATTCGTGAACTGCCCCAGCCCGGCGGTCTCTGCACGATCCACCAGCCGAACTTCCTCCCCCGACTGACCACGCTGGCAAAGCTGTTCGCGGCGGACCACTGGATCGTCCTGGACGACGTCCAGTTCGCCCGCCGCGACTACCAGCACCGAGCCCGCCTCGCCGCCCTCGACAACCCGGCCCGCCACCAGTGGCTCACCATCCCCACCCACCTGCCGAACGGGCGCCCCACCCTCATCCGGGACGCGGTGATCGCCGAGCCGGACATCGCGCGCCGCCGAACCTCGGGGATGCTGCGGCAGCACTACGGTGCCAGCCCTCATTGGTCCGCCCTCTCCCAGGCCCTGGACCCGGTGCTGGACGCGTTCGCCACCGGTCGGACCGCAGCCGTCGCCGAGACCTCCACCCGCGTCCTGCTGGACCTCCTCGGCTGGCAGGGCAAGATCCTCACCAGCAGCCGGCTGCCATCCCGGCCGGGCCGATCCCAGAGGCTCGCCGACCTCGCCGCCGCGACCGGTGCCCGCGCGTATCTGTGTGGGACCGGCGGCATGACCTACCTCGACCCGGACCCGTTCACGGCTCACGACATCGTCGTGACACCGTTCCGGCCGCCGACGACCACCATCTGGTCCTCCGGCCGTCGGCTCAGCGCCCTGTGGGCTCTCGCGAAGCTCGGCCCGCAGACCGTGGCCGAGCGTCTGCCGTTCTGACTGAGTTTCACCTCGCTGTTTCCGTTGTTTCCAAACACCGTACAGATCACCGGTGTTGGTGCTAGCGTGCGGTGCACCACAACAGAAAAGTGGCCCCGCCAGGACTCGGAGTGCTACCAACACTCCGCTGACGGGGCCGTGACGACATCCCGCGAAAGGAAACTGTCGCCGTGCGCCACTTTATCGCGCGCGCCATTTCGGCGTGCCTGCGTGCCCTGCTCGAACTCCTCCTCCCCGCCTCCGGCAAGCGCCGAGCCCCTCACCTCGCAGCCGCTCCCGTCCAGGCCGAGCCGTACGTCAGCCCCTGGTCCCGGCCGTGGACCAGCCCCAGCAAGGCCGAAGTCGCCGAGTTCTTCCGGCAGCAGGCCGAACGGAACCTCCAACAGGAACGGCGACAGGCGGCGGCGTACGCGACGGTCGGGGTGGACTACCCGTACACCTACGACGGCGCACCCTTCGGCCCGGACGACTTCCCCAAGCCCCAGCCCAGGATGTCCCGCGAGGCCCTCACCACCGACTACGCCCCCTTCGAAGCCATCTGCTGCCACTGCGGACGATGGACCAGCGTCCCGGTGCCCTGCCGGAACCTCGGGGAAGCCGCACTGCACGCCTGTCCGGACTGCGTTCTCGTGGCCGGGACGGGGCCGACGGCGGACGAGGGGATCCCCAACTCGGCGTCTGAGAAGCGGCGTTCGGCGTAGCGGCAGCAGGGGAAGCCTCGCCGTTCAGGCGGTGGGGCTTCCCTTGTCAGGGGGCGATGCAACGGGGAGGCCGTCATATCGCCGAACTCGACTGCCAGGCACGGGAGATGATGCGCGCCATAGGCTGACCGCCGCCGGGCAAGTGGAACCCGGGAGAGGAGCGAGTGCCGATGGCAACGTACGAGGTCGAGTCGGTCGGGACGGTCGTCGGGGGGCATAGCCGGGTGCAGGACGACTATCAGGGTGGGGTCGAGTCGGTCATCCGGCTGGATGATGTCTTTCCGCTCGAAACGCTGTTGGGGATCGGGGAGTTCTCCCACCTGACGGTGACCTGGCGGTTCCATCTGGCGCGGTCTGAAGATGTCCAGCTGCACGCGCGCAGTCCTCGGGGGAACCCGGTCTGGCCCGCGACCGGCACGTTCGTCCATCGCAACCACCGGCGCCCCAACCAACTGGCGGTCAGCTACCCGAGGTTGCTCGGGGTGGAGGGCCGGGACCTCGTCGTCACCGACCTGGATGCCGTCGACGGGACCCCCGTCCTCGACATCGCGCCGTACTTCGAACAGATGGGGCCCCGAGGCTCGGTCCACCAGCCTGCCTGGCCGGGGGAAATGCTGGCCGACTACTGGCTCGACGCCTCGAAGCGGCCGTAAGGGCCGAGGCCCAACAGGGAAGCCTCACCGCTGTGTTCATGCGGCGAGGCTTCCCCCGCTGGGCGCTGCGGCGGTCAGACCTTGAGGCTCTCCGTGAAGGAGGTGAACGCGGAGGTGGAGAAACCGAGGATGGGACCGTCGGGGGACTTGGAGTCGCGGACGGGGACGGTGATGCCCTGGGCGGCCAAGTTCAGGGCGACCTCGACGCAGTCGCCACCGTTGTTGCTGTGCGAGGACTTGGTCCAGAGGGCGATCTCGACGCAGTCGCCGCCGTTGTCGCTGTACGAGGACTTGACCCAGCGGAAGGAAACTTCGGTAGTCACTGTGTGCCCTTTCGAAGTCGTCTGATCACGGACACGGACTCTGCCTTCCCTGCGGCGGTCAGGCCTTGAGGCTCTCCGTGAAGGAGGTGAACGCGGAGGTGGAGAAACCGAGGACGGGGCCGTCGGGGGACTTGGAGTCGCGGACGGGGACGGTGATGCCCTGGGCCGCTAAGTTCAGGGCGACCTCTACGCACTCGCCGCCGTTGCCGGGGTTGCTGTAGGAGGACTTGGTCCAGAGGGCGACCTCGACGCAGTTGCCGCCGGTGCCGGGGTCGCTGTACGAGGACTTGATCCAGCGGAGGGAGACTTCGGTAGTCACTGTATGTCCCTTCGAACCTGTCTGATCATGGATGCAGACGCTGCCTGAGACAGTGCTTCGACCTGTAGTTGATGGTAGGCCGTCAACGCCGGTTCCCTGCGGCGGTCAGACCTTGAGGCTCTCCGTGAAGGAGGTGAACGCGGAGGTGGAGAGGGCGATTACGGGACCGTCGGGGGACTTGGAGTCGCGGACGGGGACGGTGACGCCCTGGGCTGCCAAGTTCAGCGCGATCTCGACGCAGGTGCCGCCGTTGTCGCTGTATGAAGACTTGGTCCAGAGGGCGACCTCGACGCAGTCGCCGCCGGTGCTCGGGTTGCTGTAGGAGGACTTGACCCAGTGGAAGGAAACTTCGGTAGTCACTGTGTGCCCTTTCGAAGTCGTCTGACCATGGACACAGACTCTGCCCGCTGCCACAGCGGGGGAAGCCTCGCCGCTGTGTTCATGCGGTGGGGCTTCCCCTGCTGTGCTCTGTGGCGGTCAGGCCTTGAGGCTCTCCGTGAAGGAGGTGAACGCGGAGGTGGAGAAGCCGAGGATGGGACCGTCGGGGGACTTGGAGTCGCGGACGGGGACGGCGGTGCCCTGGACGGCCAAGTTCAGGGCGACCTCGACGCAGTCGCCGCCGTTGCCGGGGTTGCTGTACGAGGACTTGGTCCAGAGGGCGACCTCGACGCAGTCGCCACCGTTGTTGCTGTAGGAGGACTTGACCCAGCGGAAGAAAACTTCGGTAGTCACTGTGTGCCCTTTCGAACCTGTCTGATCATGGCCACGGACTCTGCCTGGGACAGTGCCTCGGCCTGTAGTTGATGGTAGGCCGTCAACGCCTCAGTTACAGCGGGGGATTCGCGGTCAAAGTTCCCCTGGGCTTGGGATTCGGCGTAGTAGATCATGGTCCGGTCCGCCATGGTGATCAGGTTCACGGGCAGGTCGAACGCTCGGCGCTCACCCATCGCGAACGGTGCGATCTGGAGCATCGTCCGGGGGTTGTTGGCAAACTCGATCAGATAGTCGAGCTGAGCTCCCATGACCTCAGGGCCTCCGATGGGACGCCGGATGCAACTCTCATCCAGGACCACAAACACCATCGGCGGACGGGCGCGCTCGAAAACCGTCTTCTGGCGCCGCGCGAGGAACGAGAGCCGTTCTTCAGCTTGTTGCTGAGTGACCGCTCCGCGCTGCATGTGGCTGTCAGCCAACACCCTTGCGTACCCGGGCGTTTGCAACAGGCCGGGGATGACGCCGATGTTGTAGAGCCTGATCTCTATGGCCTTACCCTCAGACATCGCGTACTCGGGGAACCCCTCCAGCAGGATCCCGTTCCTGATCTCGTTCCACTTCTTCTCGAAGCGGTCCCCCATGCCCAACACCGTGTCAGCGGCCCGCGCGAACTGCAAAGTTGGCCACTTGCGACCAGTTTCCACCGCCGAGATGTGTGAGCCGGAGTAGTTCATCGGCCCGGACAGGTCCTCCTGCCGCCACCCCTGCTCCTCCCGCACGCTGCGAAAGAACGCTCCGAACGCTTCTTGGGGCGATGCGTCCGGATTCAACTTCTTGATGTTCACCAAGTTGCTTGCCCCCTTTGGTCAGTTGCTCGGCCCCCGACTGTAGGCCACTCTAGGGCCTCCCGGTAGCGGAATGGCTACAGAGAGGAACGATCATGTCCGATCAGAGAGTCCCCCCACCTCCTGTTCCGGCCGTCGGCTCGGTGCTGGTCGACCGGCAAGGTCATGTCGGTGAACTCCGGGCCGTCGCCTATGGGTTGTGGTGGTTGCGGCCGGTGGGTGGTGGGGTCGAGTGGACCGTGGAACCCGGGTCCGCCGAGCCGGTGAGTGCGGGGCGGTGACGGGGGTGGACTGGGAGGACAGGGCCATCGCCCTCGCGGACCGGGTCACCGATCCGGACTCCCGCTGGCTCGCACCGATCGCTCGGACGCCTCGGCATCAACTCGTGCCGCGTTGGTGGGAGTTGGCGGGGGAGGAGTGGGTGCTGCGGGTGGGTTCCCTGGACGCCGCGTACGAGGATCGGTCGCTGGTCACCCGGGTGGGTGCGGTGCACGCCGATCACGCTGAAGTCGGGGCTCGGGCTGAGGGGTTGCCCACCTCGTCGTCCACCATGCCGAGCCTCGTCGTCCAGATGCTGCGGCACGGGCGGCTCGGACAGGGGCTGTCGTTACTCGACCTCGGCACCGGCGCCGGCGGACTCGCCGCGTACGCCTGTCGGCGGCTCGGCGCGAGGTGCGTGACCAGTCTCGACGTCGACCCCTATGTCGTCCGCGTCGCCGGGGAGCGGCTCGCGGAGTTGGGGCACCATCCGGCGATGCTGACAGCGGACGCGACCGAGCATGTGCCTGGCGCGTACGACCGGATCGTGTCGACCGTCGCGCTCTCGCCGGGGGCTCAACTGCGGCCTGTGCTGCGGGCGTTGGAGCCGGGTGGGCGGCTCGTCACGACCCTTGCGGGGACGTGTCTCGTCGTCACCGGGTGGAAGAACCTCGCCGGGGACGTCGTCGGGCGGGTCGAGCGCGGTATGGCCGGGTTCATGTCTACCCGATCGGGTGACAACTACCCCTGTGGACAAGAGGAGTTGCTCGCTCACGCGCTCGACGCGGAGGGGGAGCACCGCAGCATCGGCCGCTATCCCGTCGTCGATGTCTCGGAGGCGTGGGAGCTCCGCTCGATGCTGGAGGTCACGACTCCGGGAGTCGAACTCGCCTACAGAGCCGAGGACTTGACCCGCACCGCCTACCTCGTCCACCCCGACGGCTCCTGGGCCCGCGCCACCGCCGAAGGCCTCGGCGCCCCCGACATCCACGAAGGCGGCCCCCGCCGCCTCTGGCAATCCCTCGACCGCATCCGCAACCGCCTCAACACCGAGGGCAGCCTCCCCCTCCTCGGCGCGGACCTCCGCATCACCCCGGACGGCGTGTGCCACCTGTCCCGGGGGCGGTGGCGAGCCTCCCTGGGCAACCACTGAACCCCCACACCTCAAGGAGCCCCGCAATGCCCCAAGTCCCCGACCACCTCACCGCCTTGTTCGGCCTCACCCCACCCTCCCCCGTCCCCGGCTGCTCCGTCTGCACCGAGTTCATCGACCAGCGCAGGGCCGCGCGGGCCGCGTACGACGGCAGCCGGGAGACGGACGTCAACGTCCTGATGCGGCGGCATCTGAAGCAGGCGCATCCCAAGTGACGGATGACAAGGCTCACCGCCTTCGCCTCGCCGAAGAGCTGTCCGCCAACGGGTACTTGAGCACCACCCCGTGGCGCGCGGCGGTCGAAGCCGTGCCTCGGCACGAGTTCCTGCGCGGAGGGTTCTTCGAGCGCGTCGACGCCGGCGGTCCCACGCGGTGGCGGCCTGTCATGCCGGACGCCGAACAGTGGATGCGACGCTGCTACGCCGACGAGTCGCTCGTCACGCAGGTCGCGGGGACGATCGTCCCCCATGACATCCGTGGCGCGGTCCTGCGCGCTCCCACGTCCTCCAGCACCATGCCCGGCCTGGTGGTGCGGATGCTGGAGGCCCTCCGGGTCGAGGACGGCCACCGGCTGCTGGAGATCGGCACCGGAACCGGCTACTCGACCGCCCTCGCCTGCCATCGGCTCGGCGACGACGCCGTCACCTCGGTGGAGGTCGACCCCGAGGTCTCCGGCGCCGCCACCGCCGCGCTCGCGGCCTGCGGATACGCACCGCGCCTCGTCGTCGGCGACGGACTGGACGGACACCCGGACGGCGCACCCTACGACCGGACCGTCGCCACCTGCGGAGTCCTCGGCATCCCCGCCGCGTGGCTCGAACAGACCCGGCCCGGCGGCGTCGTCCTCGCCACCCTGAGCGGCTGGATGTACTCCTCCGAACTCGCCCGCCTCACCGTCACCGGCGACGGCACCGCACACGGACGGTTCCTCGGCGGCGGCGTCTCCTTCATGTTGGCCCGCCCCCACCAGCCACCACCCCTCGGCCTGCTGCCCGACCTCGACAACGGCGACGAACGCCGCGCACACCACGCGCCCGGGATCCTGGACGACTGGAACACCCGCTTCGTCGCCCAACTCGCCGCACCCCGCGCGCAGAGCGTCACACTGCGGCGCGACGGCCGCACCGAGCATCTGCTGATCGACGTGGCCGTCGGAGCGTGGGCACTCCTCTGCCAGGACGGTCCCGCATGGATCGTCCGCCAGGGCGGTTCCGAGCGGCTCTGGGACGCCGTCGAAGCGCAGGTCAGCCGGTGGAGAGCTGATGGCGCCCCGCCGCTGGAGCGCTTCGGCATCACCGTCGCGGACGCGCGCCAGACCGTCACTTGGCCGTCCAACTGAGTGAGCCGGGGCCTATTTCATCCACTCATGGGTCGTTTTCAGACGTTTTCGGAATGCCGCGACGGAACTATGCCTTCCACCCACTTTCGCCCCTAGCTTCATGCCTGAACCAAGTTCAGCAAGTGACTCGTCCACCGCTCACGGGAACGTACGCGTTCCCTCAGGAGGGAAAGTGAAACGCTACTTGGTACTGGCAGCCAGCACGCTGCTGTTCGCGGCGGGGGCCACCTCCGCCGTGGCCGCGCCGAGCGGCAGCGGCGCGGCTCCCTCGGTCAAGCACGTCAACTACTGCAACAACTTCGTCAACCACGGCAGTTGGTGGGAGGCGGACTGCAACGTCGACTACGGACGGTCCGGTTCGTACACCCAGTGTTCGGACCTCACCACGATCTGGGGTCCGCTGGTGGGTGTCGGCTACTGGCACTTCGTCGGCAACTGCGCCGGGCATGGGACGGTACGGAACTGGGGGGTGTACGACGGCTGAGCCGGCTGCGCCTTTGGGGGTCCTCGCTGGTTGCGGGGACCCCCGTCTTTTGGCTTACGCGCAGTCCGCGTCCGTGACCGGACGGTCCTTCGCGCGGATCGCTCCCGCCGGGAACCCGTTCTTGTCCAGGATGTCGCCGGTCGCGGAGATCGTGTAGCCGGACGAGGTGATGCGGATGCTGCCGTTGCCCCGCCAACTGTCCTGGTCGGTGACCTCGTCCGGGGTGACCAGCGTGAAGTTCTCCAGCACCGCGATCGGGGTCGTCGTCACCGTACGCAGTCTCGGCACCCGCTCCAGGAACGCGGCGGTGCGCGGCGGGACGTCGATCTTGTCCGTCTTGCTCTTGCTGACCTCCTCGCCGAACGACCACTCCGTGGTCACCTCGGCGCCGCCGCCCAGCGAGAAGACGTCCTTGATGATGCCGAGGTCGAAGCTGGCGCTGACGGAGACGCTGTGCGTGACGCTGCTGCTCGTCGACAGGCCGTGGCTGATGTCCTGGCCGGTCTGGACCGCGTTACCGCAGTTGATGATCTGATCCGACGCGTCCGTGGGGGCGCCCACCGAGTCCTTCACATCGGTCGCCGGGTACTCGCAGTGCACAGACACCCGAGCGACCGGCGGCGCACCCGCCGTCGTGTTCCCGATATCCCCGATCCCGTTCGTCCGATCCGGGCCGACCTCACCGGTATTCAGATTGATAAAGAAGTTCCCCACATCCTGAAACGGCTTGTCCGAGGTCGGACCCGGGCACAGGGACGCCATCATCTTGTCCGTGTCGAACGTCTCCGCGCCCTTCAGCTGGAACGGCGTGGAGGCGGCCGGGGGCACGAGGGCCGCCATCGCGGCGGGGACGGCGATCACGCCGCCCGCCACGGCGACCACCGAGCCGAGACCGATGACGAGCGTCCTGGAACGCTTCTTGCTGCGAGCGTGACCTTTGGGCATGGGTGTGCCCTCCTTTTCGAGCAGCGGTGCGGGGAGCTTTGCTTGACCGCCACTTTGACAAGGAGTCCCAGTATCCCGACAGGGTCAAATATCCCTGTCCAAGAATTTACCCTCGACGGGAGTCGGAATTCCGAAAAGAACGCCGAATAGGCCTCTCACGGAATGCGGGTGGAGGCTTTACTCGGCTACATACGTCACGCGGCGTGGATTTGTTCAAGATCCCGCCAGAGGTCCCACCAGACGTCCCACCAGACGTTCCGCGAGGAGAAGCGCGAGCGGACCGGCCGGAAGCCGGAACCGACCCGCGACCGCCGCGTCGATCGCCTCCCCGAGGGGCCACCACTCGACCTTGTATCCCACCTCCGTGCCCGTGAGCTCCTGCGGTCCCAGGTCCACATCCCGGGCGAGGTACAGGGACACCCGTGCCGTGGAGTGCGGAGCGATCACGTACGTCCCCAGATGGACCCACGACCTCGCGGTGACCCCCGCCTCCTCCCTCGCCTCACGGCGCGCGCAGTCCTCGGGGTCCTCGCCGGGTTCCTGACGGCCGCCGGGGAGGAACAGGTGGTGGTCGTCGCCGGTCGTGATCAGGGCTACGTGCTTGCGGTTATCGAGGGCGACGGTGATCGAGGCGTTTTGCAGGGGGGTGGGGTGCACGGGTCGCGAGGCTACGCGTGAATCGTCCCGGTTCGCGGGCATTCGCGACAACTACGCTCCCAACATCGGTACCTGAGCGACGGGACGCCTGTCTGTGTCCACCCCGAGAAGGTCGGGCTGCCTGCCGGGCGCTACAGGAGCGGGGGTGTTCCGCTGTCCGTCGCACTGGAGCTGCCGTCCGATCCTTCGCAGGTGGTGCCGTACCTGCACAGCGTGCTGTGGAGCGCCGCGCCGATCCTGCTCGACGAACTGGTCGCTCAAGCTCAGCGGCAGATCCGGCAGCGGTTCCCGGAGCTGGATGTGATCGCTGTGATGCGTCAGGCGCTCGGGTGCCGCTGAACAGGGTCTGCCCCGTAGTACTCCGGGGGTACTCACCCGTAATACTGGCCCCGCCTCCCCGTCCCGGCCCTAGTTAGAGTGACCCCATGACCCAAGCCCCCCGCTTCGACCGCGGCCACACCGACGATCTCAAGTCATTCCTGACCGCGAGCCCCACGCCGTATCACGCCGTGGCCACCGCGGCGGACCGGTTGGAGAAGGCGGGGTTCAGGCAGCTGTCGGAGACCGACGCGTGGGACGACGCGCGGGGCGGGGTGTACGTGCTGCGGGGCGGGGCGATCGTCGCCTGGTACGTGCCGGAGGGGGCGAGCGCGCACACGCCGTTCCGGATCGTCGGCGCGCACACGGACTCGCCGAACCTGCGGGTGAAGCCGCTGCCGGACACGGGGGCGCACGGGTGGCGCCAGGTGGCTGTCGAGATCTACGGGGGGCCGCTGCTGAACTCGTGGCTGGACCGGGATCTGGGGATCGCGGGACGGCTGACGCTGCGGGACGGGTCGGCGCGGCTCGTGAATGTGAGCCGTCCGCTGCTGCGGGTTCCCCAACTCGCCATCCACCTCGACAGATCCGTCAGCTCCGAGGGTCTGAAGCTGGACAAGCAGCGGCACTTGCAGCCGGTGTGGGGTCTCGGGGAGGCCCGGGAAGGGGACTTGATCTCGTTCCTGGAGGAAGAGGCGGGGCTCGCGGCGGGTGAGGTCACCGGGTGGGACCTGATGACGCACTCCGTGGAGCCGCCCGCCTACCTCGGCCGGGACGAGGAGTTCCTCGCCGGCCCCCGGATGGACAACCTCCTCTCCGTCCACTCGGCGACCGCCGCACTCGTCGCCGTCGCGACCCACGTCGGCGACGAACTCCCCTATATCCCGGTCTTCGTGGCGTTCGACCACGAGGAGAACGGCTCCCAGTCCGACACCGGCGCGGACGGCCCGCTGCTCGGCGGCGTCCTGGAGCGCTCGGTGTTCGCGCGGGGCGGGACGTACGAGGACCGCGCGCGGGCGTTCGCCGGGACCGTCTGCCTCTCCTCCGACACCGGGCACGCCGTGCACCCCAACTACGCGGAGCGGCACGACCCGACGCACCACCCCCGGATCAACGGCGGCCCGATCCTCAAGGTGAACGTCAACAACCGCTACGCCACGGACGGTTCGGGGCGCGCGGTGTTCGCCGCGGCCTGCGAGAAGGCCGGCGTTCCGTTCCAGTCGTTCGTGTCCAACAACTCGATGCCGTGCGGCACGACGATCGGCCCGATCACCGCCGCCCGGCACGGAATCCAGACCGTCGACATCGGCGCGGCGATCCTCTCCATGCACAGCGCGCGGGAGATGTGCGGCGCGGACGACCCGTATCTGCTGGCGAACTCGCTGGTGGCATTCCTGGAGGGGTAGGGCGTACTTCAGAGGTAAGGGGACTACGGGGGGGTACCCGTAGTCCCCTTACCTCTTCACTGCCTTATTGCTTCCGGCAAGCCCGCGCAGCATCCCTCAGCCACAACGCGCTCGCCTTCGGCGTCCGCCGCTGCGTCTCGTAGTCCACGTGCACCAGCCCGAACCGCTTCTCGTACCCGTACGCCCACTCGAAGTTGTCCATCAGCGACCAGCAGAAGTACCCCCGCACATCCGCCCCGGCGGCCCGCGCGAGCCCCACCGCGGTGAGGTGGTCGGCGAGATAGGCCGTGCGGTCGGCGTCCTGGATGCTCCCCGACGCGTCCACAGGGGACTTGCTGTCGTCGAAGGCCGCCCCGTTCTCGGTGATGTACAGCGGCAGCGCGGGGTACTCGTGGCTGATCCGGGTGAGGAGGGCCGTCAGCCCCTCCGGGTAGATCTCCCAGGGCATCGCGGTGGCGGGCCGCCCGATCTGCGGGACACCCTCATAGCCGTGCGGCTCGTCGCTCGCGCGGACCACCTCGCGGAAGTAGTAGTTCACCCCGAGGAAGTCCAGCGGCTGCGCGATGGCCTTCAAGTCACCGTCCAGCACCGGAAGTTGCGCATCCTGCCGGGCCAAGTCCGTGAGCAGGTCGGCCGGATAGCGGCCCAGCAGCACCGGGTCCAGGTAGATCCGCGTGCCGATCGCATCCGCACGCCGCGCCGCGTCGACGTCCTCCGGCGCGTCCGAGGCGGGGTGGGCCACAACAGGGTTGAGCGTGATACCGACTTGGGCGTCCGTCACGGCCGCGCGGAGCTGCTGGACGGCAAGACCGTGGCCCAGCAGAAGATGGTGGGCCGCCTTGGTGAAGTCCGGGAAACTCTGCCTGCCCGGCGCGTGGTTACCGAAGTAGTAGCCCAACATGGCTGAACAGAAAGGCTCGTTGAGGGTGATCCAGTGCTTCACCCGGTCGCCGAGCGCCCCCGCGATGAGCCCCGCGTACTCGGCGAACCGGTAAGCCGTCTCCCGCTCCGGCCAACCGCCCGCGTCCTCCAACGGCTGCGGCAGGTCCCAGTGGTACAGCGTCGCCCACGGCGTGATGCCCTTGGCGAGCAGCTCGTCCACGAGACGGTCGTAGAACGCGATCCCCGCCGCGTTCGCCGGACCGCTGCCGCCGGGCTGGACACGCGGCCAGGAGACCGAGAACCGGTAGGCGTCCAGGCCGAGTTGGGACATGAGCGCCACATCCTCGGGCATCCGGTGGTAGTGGTCGCAGGCCACGTCCCCGGTGTCGCCCCCCGTCACCTTCCCAGGGGTGTGGCTGAACGTGTCCCAGACGGACGGCCCCCGCCCGTCCTCAGCGACGGCCCCCTCGATCTGGTACGCGGCCGTGGCCGCCCCCCAGACGAAGTCGGCCGGCAGCCCTCGTACCGCTTCGCTCCCCGCGGTCTCCGCGCTCGTAGCGGTCATCCGTTCCGCCTCCCCACGACGTACGCACCCCCTCGTGGGAGCGCTCCCAAGCAGGCTTGCTCAATCCCTCACACCTGTCAAGCGTCGCCGTTTTCCAGCCAATCGAGAGTGCCGGGCGATCTCTCGCCACGGAGGCGTTGACAAGATCGGGTCGCCGCCAGGAGGGTCATGGGAGCGCTCCCAAGTGGCTGGTTCCTTCGGCCTTCTCACCGGAAAGTGACCACATACATGCCAGATCGCAGCCCTGTTTCACCCAGATCATCGCCGGAGACCCTGTGTGATTCAGCCTGCGCCGGGCGGGTCCGCTCACGGGTGTCGCATCACGGTCGGCTTGTTCGGGGGGTGGCCGAATGACGAGCAAGGCGGGACGGTGGCGGCTCGTCGCCGACCCGGCCGTCCGGAACCTGATCGCGGCCACCGGCGCCGTCGGGGTGGCGGGGGCGTTCGTCGTGCCGACCACCAGCCTCTTCCTGACGGAAGCGGTTGCGGCAACACCGCTGATGGTCGGGCTGTTCTTCGCGGCGCGCTCGGTCGCGGAGATCGGCACGGACGTCGTCGTCGGCGCGGTCTCCGACCGGCTGCGGGACCGGCGGGCGATCCTCGTCCTGACGGCGCTGCTCAACGCGGCGGGGGCGTTGTGCTACACGTTTCTGCGGGACTATTCGCTGCTGCTGGTCACCGGGATGGTGCTGTTCGGTCTCGGGGGCGCGTGTTTCGGGCAACTCTTCGCCTATACGCGGGAGTTGGCTGACGATCGTGGGGTCGACGCCCCGTTCTTCAACGGGTTCCTGCGGTCCGTGACCTCGTTGGCCTGGGTGATCGGGCCGCCGCTGGCGTTCTGGGTCGTCGCGCAGTGGTCGTTCGCGGTGCTGTACGGGGTGACGGCGGGGCTCTCGCTGGTCGCGGCGGTGCTGTGCCGGTGGGGGCTGCCGTATCCGGGGGCGGTGCCGACGACATCCGGCGCTGATCAACTCCCCAACAAACAGGGCCTGTTCACCGGCGTCGGCCCGCGCACGCTGCTCGTGCTGGGCTCGGTCGTCCTGCTGCTCGGCGCGAACGCGATGTACCAGATCAACCTGCCGCTCTACATCACCGACGAGTTGGGGATGAGCGGCCAGTTCGCGGGTCTGCTGCTCGGGGTGAGCGCGGCGCTGGAGATCCCGCTGATGGTGCTGGTCGGCGTGTGGGCGGACCGGCTGGGCAAGCGGCGGCTGCTGATCGCGGCGACGGTGTGTGCGACCGCGTTCTTCGCGTTGCTGCCGGTCGCCGACACCAGCCGGGTCGCGCTGCTGGCTCTCCAGCCCCTCAACTCGGCCTGGGCGGCAGTCGCGTTGAACATCCCCGTCGTCATGCTCCAGGACAGCCTGCCCGGCCGCTTCGGCACCGCGTCCGCGCTGTACTCCGGCGCGTTCAAGGCGGGCATGTTCCTCGGCGGCCTCGCGGTCGGCACGGTCGCGACGTGGACGGGTTACGCCCAGGTCTTCTGGCTGTGCGCCGGACTCACCGCGATCGCGGGGGTGTTGGTGCTGCCGGGGTGGGCGGGGGAGTCGGATCCGGCGGGGCCGAAGCTCAATCCTGCTGGCGGCGAGGGGGGTTCGGGATCGAGCGGGGTCGGTTCTCCGGCTCCGCGCGAGAGCGCCCCTGCCGCCGAGGGGGTGTCGAGTGACCATGACGCCGGCGAGTGATGATGCGGTCCGCTCGCGTGGTGGGTGGTGGGCAGTGGGGACCTGAGAGCTACCTCCGGGGGGCTACCTCTCGGGAGCTACCCCCAGAGGGCTACCTCGGAGGAGCTACCCGCTGAGGGCTACCCCCCGAGAGCTACCCCGGGAGAGCTACCTCCCAGGAGTTACCCCAGGAGAGCTACCCCGGAGGAGCTACCTCCCGAGCGCTACCCCCGGAGACCTACCCCGCGCGAGCTACCCCCGGAGCGCTACCGTCACGCCAGCGCGTGCCCCGTCGTCACGTCCACGTACTCCGGGACCTCCTCATGCCGGTCCCCGACAGTCAGCGTGCCGGACGGCTCGAAGACCAGGATGTCCGTCGGGACGGGAGCGTACGGCTTGTGCTCCACCCCGCGCGGGACGGTGAACACGGAGCCCTTCTTGAGGACGACCGTCCGCTCGCCCTCCGGTTCGCGCAGGCCGATGTGGAGTTCGCCGTCCACGACGAGGAAGAACTCGTCGGTGTCGTCGTGCGCGTGCCAGAGGTGTTCGCCCTCGACGTGGGCGATCCGGATGTCGTAGTCGTTGACGGTCGTGACGATCCGGGGGCTCCACTGCTGGGTGAAGGAGGCGAGGGCGGCGGGGAGGGAGACGGGTTCGTTGCTCATGACGATCATGCTGGCGGGTGGTCGGCAAGGCGCACGAGTGCTAGGAATCGCACATGCCGCAAGAATCCTCGCAAGCGAAGAAGTGGCCGCACCGGGTGACCGTCGTCGTCGACGAGGGCACCAACCCCTTCGAGGTCGGCATCGCCACCGAGATCTTCGGCCTCCCCCGTCCCGAACTCGGACTCCCGGAGCGGCTCTACGAGGTGACCCTGTGCGCACCCACGCGCGCGGTGCGGATGAACCACGGGTTCTTCACGCTGACCGGCGCGGCCGGCCTGGAGGCCGTGGACGGCGCCGACACCGTCGTCGTACCGGGCCGCCCCGACAACGTCGTCCCGCGCGGGGCGGACGTTCTGGAAGCGATCCGCGACGCGCACGCGCGCGGGGCGCGCATCGTGAGCCTGTGCACCGGCAGCTTCGCGCTCGCCGAGGCGGGCCTCCTGAACGGCCGCCGGGCCACCACTCACTGGATGTGGGCGGACACCTTCCGGAAGCTCCACCCCCAGGTGCTGCTCGAACCGGACGTCCTGTTCGTCGACGAGGGCGACGTCCTCACCGCCGCCGGGAGCGCCGCCGCGCTGGACCTCGGCCTGTACATCGTCCGCCGGGACTACGGCGCGGAGATCGCCAACGCCGTGTCCCGCAGGCTCCTGTTCGCCGCCCACCGCGACGGCGGTCAACGCCAGTTCGTCGAGCGCCCCGTCCCCGACATCCCCGACGAGTCCCTCGCGCCGCTCCTGGAGTGGGCCCAGGAGCGCCTGGACGCCCCTCTGACGGTCGCCGACCTCGCCGCGCACGCGTCCGTGTCCCCCGCGACCCTGCACCGCCGGTTCCGCGCGCAGCTCGGGACGACGCCGCTCGCGTGGCTGACGGGGGAGCGGGTGGCGCTCGCGTGCCGGTTGATCGAGCGGGGGGAGATGCGGCTGGACGTCGTCGCCGCGCGCGCGGGGCTGGGGACGGCGGCGAACCTACGCGCACGCGTGCGCCGGACGACCGGACTCAGCCCCTCGGCGTACAGGCGGCGTTTCGGGCCGGCCGGCGGGGAAGCCGTATCGGCATGAGATTCCAGGTACGCGACCGGCTCCTCGGCTTCGGCGAGGACTACTGGATCGAGGACGACCGTGGCCAGAAGGTGTTCCTGGTCGACGGCAAGGCGATGCGCCTACGGGACACGTTCGAGCTGAAGGACACGCGCGGGCGCGTCCTCATCGACATCCACCAGAAGATGTTCGCCCTGCGGGACACGATGGTCATCGAGCGCGACGGCGAACCCCTCGCCCGCATCCGCCGCAAACGCCTCTCCCTCCTGCGCAACCACTACCGCGTCTCCCTCGTCGACGGCACCGACCTCGACGTCAGCGGCAAGATCATGGACCGCGAGTTCGCCGTCGAGTACGACGGTGAGCTCCTCGCCGTCATCTCGCGCCGCTGGCTGCACATCCGGGAGACGTACGGCGTGGACGTGGTCCGGGAGGACGCGGATCCGGCGCTGTTGATCGCGGTGGCGGTGTGCGTGATCCACCTGGCGGAGAAGGAGCGGGAGGAGGACTGAGCGCCCGGATCAGCTGAACGCCCGGGTCAGCGTCCCAGCACCCGGTCCTTCAGCGCCGGGAACACCTCCCGCGTCTCCGCCACCTTCCCCGGGTCGAACTCCACGGTGAGGATCTCCTCGCCGTGGCCGGCCTCGGCGAGGACCTCGCCCCACGGATCTACCACGATCGAGTGACCGGCCTGGGGAACCCCGGCGTGCGTCCCGGCCGTTCCACATGCAACGACGAACGCCTGGTTCTCGACAGCCCGCGCCTGAGCCAGCAGCGTCCAGTGGGACCGGCGGCGCTCGGGCCAGCCCGCCGACAGCACAAGGGTCTCGGCGCCGGCGTCGACGAGGCCGCGGAAGAGTTCGGGGAAACGGAGGTCGTAGCAGGTGGCGAGACCGAGGACGGTCTCGGGGAGGACCGCGGTGACCAGGTCGTGGCCGGCGCTCATCAGGACGGCCTCGCCCTTGTCGAAGCCGAAGCGGTGGATCTTGCGGTAGGTCGCGGCGAGGTCACCGGAGGGTGAGAAAAGGAGGGAGGTGTTGTAGAGGGATCCGTCGGACCCGCGTTCCGGGATCGAGCCGGCGTGCAGCCAGACCCCCGCGTCCCCGGCGGCCTTGGCCATCGCGTCGTACGTGGCCCCCCGCAGGCTCTCCGCCTCCGTGCCGAACAGCTCGTAGGCGAAGGCACCGGTGGTCCACAGCTCGGGAAGGACGACGAGATCGGCGTCACTCCGCTCACGGACGAGCGCGGCGACCCGCTCCCGCCGGTCTTCGACCGATTCGCCCTCGCTCACGGCGACTTGGATCAGAGAGGCGCGCACACTACCACCGTCCTGGCATTCGAGTCGTCCACATCGGCCTACGATCGTCACACGAAAGCACTGCCGGGGGCGACGACAGCAGCGTAACTTAGCGTGCTAAGGCGCCCGCCCACCGCTTTCCTCCCATTGGCAACGCCGCCACAAACCGCCGCCCGTGTACCGACCGCCGAGGGGTCCCGTTCCGTGAGTCTGCATCCCACCCTCCAGCCCTACGCCGACGCCTGGACGCACTCCATAGAAGCGATAACCGAGCTGGTGCAGCCGCTGGTGGAGGCGGACTGGAACCTCCGTACGCCGTGCCCCGGCTGGTCGGTGAGAGACATCGTGTCGCACGTCATCGGGCTCGACTGCGAGATGTACGGCGACCCCCGCCCGATCCACTCCCTCCCCCGCGACCTCTTCCACCTCCACACCGACCTCCAGCGGTACATGGAGGTCCAGGTCGACGTCCGCCGCCACCACACCTCCCCGGAGATGACGTCGGAGCTGGAGTACACGATCATCCGGCGCAACCGTCAGCTGCGGAACGAGAACCGGGCCCCGTCGGCGAAGGTGCGCGGCCCGCTGGGCTCGGAGCTGACCCTCGAAGAGTCGATGCGCTCCCACGCGTTCAACATCTGGGTCCACGAACAGGACCTCCGCACGGCCCTCGGCCGCCCCGGCAACCTCGACTCCCCCGGCGCGCACATCGCCCGCGACGTCCTCCTCGACGCGCTCCCGGCGATCGTCGCCGACAAGTCCGACGCCCCCCGCAGTTCGGCGGTCGTCTTCGACGTCACCGGCCCGGTCGAGTTCCTGCGCACGATCCGCATCGACATCCAGGGCCGAGGCACCCTGGAAACCGTCCCCGCCCTCGGCCCCGCCGCCTCCTTCGTCCTCGACTGGGAGACGTACGTCCGCCTCGCCTGCGGCCGGGTGACGCCGGAGGGCGCCGCGGACCGCGTCAAGGCCGAGGGCGAGCCGGAACTGACGGCGGCGATCCTGAGGAACTTCACGGTCACGCCGTAGGCAGCGCTGACGGACACAGGGGGCGCGCAAGAGACTCCGCGCGCCTCACCGTCGTCGACACCCGCTACGCGGGCACGTGCACCGTCTCCACCCGAGACGCCACCAACCGCTCCCGCTCCCTGCGCGCAGCCTTCTTCCGGAGTCGGAGGATCTGACTGATTCCGATCGCCTGGAGAACGAAAACGACCGAGAACGCGATCCCGTAGTTGTCGGAAGTGGCATCCAGCAGGACGCCGATCAGGAACAACGTGGTCATCGAGGCCGTGAAGCCACCGATGTTGGTGATGCCGGAGGCGGTCCCCTGGCGCTCCGGCGGGTTCGCGGGGCGGGCGAAGTCGAAGCCGATCATCGAGGCCGGTCCGCAGGCGCCGAGGACGACGCAGAGGGTGACGAGCACCCACATCGGCGCGTGGTCGCCGGGGTAGCCGATCGCGAGGGCCCACGTCACCGTCGTCGCCGCGACCGTGCCCAGCGCCAACGGCAGCCGGGCCTCGTGACGCCGGGCGATCAACTGGCCGTAGACGACCCCGAAGACCATGTTGGACAGCACGACGAGGGTCAGCAGCCCGCCCGCCTCGCCGCGCGTGAGGCCCTGTCCCCGGACGAGGAACGGCATCCCCCACAGCAGCAGGAACACCATCGCCGGGAACTGCGTCGTGAAGTGCACCCACAGCCCCATCCGCGTCCCCGGCTCCCGCCACGCCGTCGCGATCTGCCGCCGCACGTACGCGGCGCCCTGGTGCGGCATCGGCTCGGGCTCGTAGCCGTCCGGATGGTCCTTGAGGAAGACGACGAGCAGGACGAGGACGACGATCCCGAGCCCGGCGCTGCCCGCGAACGCGGCGGTCCAGCCGACGCCGTGCAGCAGGCCGGCGATGAACAGCGTCGACACCAGGTTCCCGGCGACCCCGGCGAGCCCCGCGAACTGGGCGATCATCGGACCGCGCCGCGCGGGGAACCAGCGGCTGCCGAGCCGCAGTACGGAGATGAACGTCATCGCGTCCCCGCAGCCGAGCAGCGCGCGCGAGGCGAGGGCGGTGCCGTACGAGGGGGCGAACGCGAAGCCGAGCTGGCCGGCCGTGAACAGTACGACGCCGATCGTCAGCACCCGCTTCGTGCCGAGGCGGTCGACCAGCAGACCCACCGGTATCTGCATGCCGGAGTAGACGAGGAGCTGGAGGATCGAGAACGTCGACAGCGCGGAGGCGCCGACGTGGAAGCGGTCGGCGGCGTCGAGTCCGGCGACCCCCAGCGACGTCCGGAAGATGACGGCGACGAAATAGACCGACACTCCGATCGTCCACATGGCGACAGCACGGCGCCCGCCGGGCGGATCACCCGGGAGAGTGGACTTGTTCACCGCACCTCACCCCGGGCGAGGTGCGCGAACCAGTCGACGTGCCGGCGGACGACCGCGACGGCCGCCTCCGCGTCGCCGTCCCTCAGCGCGTCGAGGATCTGCTCGTGCTCGACGAGGGACTTGGCGATCCGGTCGGGGTGCGCGTTCATGATCGCGACGCCCATCCGCAGCTGCCTGTCCCGGAGTTGGTCGTAGAGGCGGGTGAGGATCTCGTTGCCGCCGCTGCGGACGATCTCGGCGTGGAAGCAGCGGTCGGTGACAGCGGCAGTGGCCAACTCGCCGTGCCCCGCCTCCTCCTTCTGCCGCTCCAGCAGCTCCGCGAGGCGCTCGACGAGGCCCGCCGGGGCGGGGACGGCCTTGCGGACGGCGTGCTCCTCGATGAGGAGCCGCGTCTCGACGACGTCCGCGATCTCCTGTGCGGAGACCGGCAGGACCAGCGCGCCCTTCTTCGGGTAGAGCCGGATCAGCCCCTCGACCTCCAGGCGCAGCAGCGCTTCCCGGACGGGGGTCCGTGAAACCCCTACGGCGTCGGCGAGTTCGCCCTCCGTGAGGAGGGTGCCGCCTTCGAAGCGGCGGTCCAGGACGCCCTGTTTCACGTGGGCGTAGACGCGGTCGGCGGCGGGTTGTTTGGTGACGGGGAGGGGTGGAGCTGACGGCATGCGGACAGGATAGATACATCACGTACGCAAGAGGGGAACGTTTCACCATATGGACGTCCCTTGGGTCGCTCCGCGCGTCAGCTTCCCCAAGAGATTCAAAATTTCTCGGACCGGACGCACAACTTTCTGTGCTAGTTACGTGTCACAGACATGCGGCCCCTCACTTTCCCCCCACCCAACCGGGCCGTCTATCAGGGGCATTTCAACGTAATCGGGGTATTTCAGTTGATAACCGCACTCAAGGGCAAGCCGGTCCGCAGAGCCGCCGCCGTCACCGCGACGGCCGTCGCGATGCTCGCGACCGGCGCCCTCGCCGCGGCTCCCGCTCAGGCCGCGCCTGCCGCGCCGTCCATCGCCGCGCAGACCGGTTTCGTCATGAACAGCGCGACCGGCAAGGCGTTCGGGAAGCTCGCGGACAAGCAGATGTCCACCGGTTCGACCACGAAGATCATGACCGCCGCCGTCGTCCTGGCTCAGCCCAAGCTGAACCTGAACGACAAGGTCACGATCCAGATGGCCTACAGCGACTACATCGTCAAGAACAACGCGTCCTCCGCCAAGCTGATCGTCGGCGACAAGGTCACGGTCCGTCAGCTCCTCTACGGGCTGATGCTGCCGTCCGGCTGCGACGCCGCGTACGCGCTCGCCGACAAGTACGGCAAGGGCACCACCCGTGACCTGCGCGTCAAGAACTTCATCGCCCAGATGAACACCAAGGCGAAGTCGTTCGGCATGAAGAACACCAAGTTCGACTCCTTCGACGGCATCGGCAACGGCAACAACAAGTCCACCGCCCGCGACCTCTCGACCCTCGCGAAGAACGCGCTCAAGGACGCGAACTTCCGGGCCGTCGTGAAGACCAAGTCCTACACGGCCACCACCATCACCAAGACCGGCACCAGCCGGAAGATGGCCACCTGGACCAACACGAACACCCTGCTCTCCAGCTACACCGGCACCATCGGCGTCAAGACCGGCTCCGGTCCCGAGGCCAAGTACTGCCTCGTCTTCGCCGCCACGCGCGGGGGCAAGACGATGATCGGCACGGTCCTCGCGTCCACCAACCCCACGGTCCGCGCCCAGGACGCGACGAAGCTGCTCAACTATGGCTTCGCGAACCTGAAGTAGGGGTTTCACGAGAGGGGGTTCACCGCGATCCGTGCGGTGAACCCCCTCCGCGTTCTCGGGGGGGGTACGGGGTGGGTGGGTCAAGGAGCTGGCCGAGTTCGGGGAAGCGGGCATGTCATTCCCAGTGGGTGGTGGGGGTGGCCGAAGGCGGGGCCTCACCGTCCTCCACGCTGTGCAGCCACTGCCTGATCCCGTCCTCGGGTACGCCGACGTCCGGCACCACGTAGTACTCGCCCAGCCGCAGCCTCAGCCGTCCCGGCGGGTTGTCGGCATACTCCCTGAGCTGCCGCTGAACGCACGCATCACCTGGTCGAGTTCGCCGTAGCGGCGGTCGTGTTCCAGGAGGTCAGGGGCATGAAGTGCCTTTCGGGTGGCGGGCTTTCGCGTTGGGGCTACAGGTGGACGGGGAACGTGGCGTGGACGACGAAGCCGTGCGGACGACCCCGATCCCACCGCAGCACCACCCGCGCCGCCCTCGTACGGGCGGGAGTTGTCTCAGGCATGGTCATCGCGGGTTCAGGAGGATGTGGACGAACGGTGTCCACGGCGCTCGGCCGCGAGGGCCAGTGCCTGGACGAGACGGACCAGGGACCGAGCACCGACGGCGTCGTCGGCATACCGGGGCACCTGCAACGGTGCCACCTCGTCCAGCACGATGCCCTCCCGTGCCAGGACGAACCCGAGCGCGAGAAGGGCCGAGCGCCCGTTGCCGTCCTCGAAGGGGTGGAAGAAGGACACGTCGAGGTAGAGACGTGCGGCTCGCGCGGCGACGGGTACGGCTGGGGAGGACGCGGTGGCCTCGGCCAGGCACGCGTCGAACAGCGTCGGCGTTCCGGCGTCCACTCCGTACCGTTCGGCTCCCCCTTTGGCGAAGGCGGGAAGCTCACGAAACGTGAGGTACCGCCGGTCGAGGACCGTCCGCTGCCACGCGGTGAGGCGTTCGAAGTCGAGGGAACAACCCGCTCGGGCATCCGCATGTGCCGAACTCCACGCCGCCCGCAGTCGGTCGGCCCGCGACGGGTCGTCCGCAGGGATACGGGTGTCCGCGAGCCGGGCGATTCCGTCACGACGCCCTCGGATCGGGCCCGTCAGTGGGTCGGCCGTCTCCTCCCAGCGAATCTGTGAACGGACCCGGAGCCAGGTTGCGAGATCGTCACGCACCGTGGTCCTCGATGGCCGACCGAACCCGGCCCACGGCCTCGGCATCCGGTGAGATCCAGCTCTCGAACTCGGAGTCCACCACCTCGTCCGCCAGTTCCTCGGCCTTGTCCGCCGGCATACCGGTCGACTCCAAGTACCAGGCGATCGCGTCCGCACAAGGTGCCCGCCACAACTCTCCCGCGCCCGTCCGTTCGACCACGAGGGTCACCAGCGGTGCGACCGCGTGTGCACGTGTCCTGCGGATCTCGTCTTCGTCGGCGCCCGGTGGGGGTGCCGACGAAGCGAAAGCGGCAGCGAGTTCTTCGAGCCAGCCCCGCCATTGCAGCAATACGCTGGTGTATCTCTGTGCCATCTGTTCGGGGTCGCCGGAGCGTGTGGGAATATCACGAATGACCGAACCCGAGTAGGGGCTCTCATCAAACGCATCCACCGCCCAGTAGGCCCAATCACCGAAACACCGGCCAAGTCCCTCGGAAATCGATTCCTGCGGCCCGCGAGAGAAGACGATCTCACTCACCATGACGGACGCCGATTTGGGGTCGAAAGGGTGGCGGGCCGGATCGAGATCCCGCCACGTCCTGGATCTGAAGTACGGATCGTGAGTGATGACTGCTCCTTGCATAAATGTCTTGTTCATGACCTAGATCGTCGGCATGGCCGTGAGCACGACGAACGGGGGGTGAGCGAGGGGTCACTTTTGAGAGCTGTCCGCACCCCTGTCACGTTGATGGCTCCGGCGAGATCGCCATTGGCCTGATTCGGCGGACGCCCCAGCCACGCCTGATCGACTCGGTAAAAGCCGTTTCAGCCATGACTGAAACCCCCTCATGAGACCGGCCGGGACCAGCCACATCCACCCGTGTCCGCACCTCTCGGCACGCGCCTGATGATCGGCGCGCGAAGCGTAGCATCAAAGCCACACCGGCACAGGAAGCAAGCGCGACCATAAACATGGACGGCATGCCCGACACAATGAAGAAGCGCAAAACGGTCGTCGTCAATGACCGGGAAATTCCCCGGCGTTACTTTCTGCTTGCCGGTGGTGGATTTCTCGTTCTTTTCGGCGGTGCGTTCGGTGGCATCGTCTGGGTGAACTTGTCCGATGCGCGGGAGGATGTGCGTACCGATGAGGAGACCTCCGCTCTCGTCGGGCTCGCCCGTCAGTGGAAATGGACGTACAGGGAACGGAACGCGGGGGCTGCGGACCGCTATGAAGGCGTCGCTCCCTTTCCGTCCTTGTCCTCCGGGCTGAGTACCTGGAACGAGATGACGGGGCGATTCCGGGGCGGACGATACGGTGCTTCGAGTATCGGGACGAGGAGACCGTGCGGTCGGCGGGATCACAGCGGACTCGTACGAAAACGACGTACTAATCCGTCTTCTCGGTAGTCACGCCGGGTACCGTCCCCCGTACTGTGATCCGCCAGCCGTCCGATCTCACGGGCGAGTTCGCCGGTGGCTCCCTGGAAAGCTTCCTCCGTGCCGGCGGAGCTCAACTATCTCTGTGACGTCGTCGAGAAGACGCCGGCAGCCGTGTGGGGCTGAGCCGTCTCATTCTTGGATGAGACGGAGCACCTGTAGGACGAGCACCACGTGGGTGAGGAGGCAGGTGAGACGGTCCTGAACTCTGGGCATTCCTCGGCGAATTGTGGTTGTCCAGGCTGCGATGACGAGGGCGACCGAGAGGGCGACGAAGGCCCAGGATGCGATGAGCCAGGGTGTGGAGAGTTCCGTGAAGGTTCTGAGGACTGCGGCGGGAATGAGGGCCAGGAGAGGCAGAGCCCAGCCGGACTCGCCGGTGGCTCGCTCGGGGGTGGTGTCGGAGGTGGTGCCGGTCATTCGGTGCTCCGTTCTGTGGACGGGGATCAGGTCGGCAGGACGAGGTCGTAGAGGCATGCCCGGGTGCGGCGGACCACCGTCGCCTCCTCGCCGTGGAGTTCGAGGGTGACGCGGAGCAACTCCGCGCCGAGGTGGGGGCGTTCGGAGTTGGTGGTGGGGATGGCTCGCCAGAGGCTGAAGGCGCGGCGGGAGGCGGCTTCGACGTCGGGGTGGTCGGGACCCTGGATGGTGGCGCGGAGCTGGGCGCCGTGGAGGTACCAGGCGAGGCCGGTGGAGTGGTCGCCGACGAGGGTGGCCAAGTAGCCGCGGACTTCGCGGACTTGGGCGGTGAAGAGGTGGAAGCCGCCGTATTCGCGGGTGACGTCCTGGTCGAGTCGCTCCGCCAGGACGGTCGCGTCCTGGGGGTGGCCGGACTGGGCGACCTCGGCGATTTTCATCAGGCGGGCGCGAATGGTCTCCGGGGACAAGTTGCGCGGGACGGCCCAGAAGTCGGGGGTGACCGTGCCCCAGGGGCGGTAGAGCGGCTCGGACATGGCGGGGTTCCCTCGGGGCGGACGTGTGGTCGACCAGTTCACCATCCAGTCGTACTCCTGCGCGAACCCCCTTCACACCATCCCCTCGCACTCCCGCACGAACCCCCTCCCACCATCCAGCCCAATTCCCGCACGAACCCCTCCACACCATCCCCGCGCACCCCCGCACGAACCCCCTCCACCATCCCCGCGCACCCCCGCACGAACGCCCCCCATCCAGCCCAACCCCCCGCGCACCCCCTTTCACACGATCCCCCCGCCATCCACCCGCCGGGCAGCGTAAAGTCCCACGTCGGAGACAGGGGGTGCGGGGTGGGAGCAACAGCCGTCGCGGTGCCGCGACTTCCGGACGGGGCCCGGCTCATCGTCCCCGTGCTGGCCGCGACGGGCGGCAGCGGCCGGACGACGGTGGCGCATCTGCTCGGTACGGGGCTGGCGGGCGTCGGTGACACCGTCGTGCTGGACCTCGCACCGCGCCTCGCGTCGTCCTGGCCGGGTCGGTTGACGTCCGGGCGGGCGCCGGGGCTCGCGTCGTTGCCCCCGGACCAGCCCCTGACGCGGACGGCGGTACGCGCGGCCTGTGCCTCCGACGGTACCGGGCCCGCCGTCCTCTCCGACGACCGCGCCTGGCACGCGGCGCCACTCGACCTCCCTGAACTCCCCGCCGCCTGGTACCAGTTGGCGGCGATCGGAGGTTGGCAAGCTGTCGTCGCGGACACGGCGTACCCCCTCGCCCACGACCTCCTCACCGCCCGCCACGCAGGACACCGGGCGTTGACCCGTGACTGGTACGAACTCCCCTGCTCCGTACCGGTGTTGTGCGCGGCGGCGACCTCCGACGGCGTCCAGGCGCTCCAGCGGGCCACCAAGACGCTGGACGCGGAGGGGCTGCCGCTCGCGCGGACCGTGATCGCGCTGGTGGGGACGGGGGACGGACGGGCCCCGGCGGGTGTGCGGGCCGCCGTCGGCGAGGCGGCGGG